>JASEIM010000010.1 GCA_030017655.1 Methanobacterium sp.
AGCCTCAGTTCGCCCATCATTCATCACCAATCAGAGCTCATAGGGTTCATCATCGGCTAAAAATAAGTTTTAAATTATAGAATAAATAATTTTCGAACACAAAAATCGTAGATTTACATGCTGTTAAAAATCTCCGATTGTTAACGCAACAAAATCGAAATTTTGTAGGCCTAAATACATAGTATTTAAGGTTAATTTAATTAAAATAAAAAAATAAAAGAATTAGATTAACCGTACATTACGCCGGCTTCTCTTTTAACTTCTTCTTCTTTTTCCAGACCTACAATTTTGTCAGTTGCGTCCATAAAGTCGTTCATGGTAACAGTAGATCTTTCTTCCCTTATCGCAAACATACCAGCTTCAGTACAGATTGCTTTAAGATCTGCACCAGAAGCACCTTCTGTAAGTGATGCAACAAGTCTGATATCTACTTCTTCATCTAAAGACATTGAACTGGTGTGTATCTTCAGAATCTCCATTCTTCCATCTTCATTTGGTATTGGGACTTCTATAAACCTATCAAATCTTCCAGGACGTAAAAGTGCAGGGTCTAATATATCGGGTCTGTTGGTCGCTGCAACAATACCAACATCTCCCCTGGATTCAAAACCATCCATCTCTGCAAGTAACTGCATAAGAGTTCTCTGAACTTCTCTGTCACCACTTGTAGAACTTTTAAGTCTCTTTGCTGCAATTGCGTCAATTTCATCGATGAAGATTATACTTGGGGCTTTTTCTTTTGCAAGTTCGAAAACACCTCTAACTAATCTTGCACCTTCACCAATGTATTTTTTAACAAATTCTGATGCAACTATTTTTATAAATGTTGCATTGGTTTCATTTGCTACTGCTTTTGCAAGTAGGGTCTTTCCAGTTCCTGGAGGGCCGTATAAAAGCACTCCTTTTGGAGGTTCAATTCCAATATTTGTAAATAATTCTGGTTTTTTAAGTGGTAATTCAACTGTTTCTTTAATTTCAACAACCTGCTCTTCAAGTCCGCCTATTTCTTCATAGCTTACTTCAGGTTTTTCTTCTACTTCCATTCCAGTTATAATAGGGTCTTTTTCAGAAGGCAATACATTTACGATACTGAAAGTCTGCTGGTTTAAAGCAACTCTTGAACCTGGTTCAAGGGATTCAGTATCAAATAAACGTGAAAAGCCAATGACAAAATGGGGTCCAGTACTGCTTTTAACAACCAGTTTCCCATCTTCAAGAACTTCTGTTACTGTGGCTACAACTAGTGGAGGGGATCTGAATCTTTCAATCTCACCTCTCAGGGATTTTACTTCCCTATCCAGCCTCATTTTTTCATTTTCAACTAAAACTTTATCTTTTTCGAGTTTTCTAACTTTCCACATTAGATTTCGTTTTGTTTTAGTATTTTCTTCTTTCAGAAGTTTTATTTCCTTTTTAAGGTCTTCAGTTTTTTTCATCATATTTTTGGACATGTCTTCCATGATCCATGCTCACTCCATACAGTTTTTTATCTTGGATTTTTTTATCAAATTTAAAAAAATATTATTGGATTTTAGTGTTATTTTTGTTTTAATAATATTTAAATATTGAGGATACACAATATATTTAAAAACTATAATTATTTTTTATTACAAGTAGAATATTTAAATAGTGTTTTAACGTAAATACAAAGGGATCAGCATGAGATGTGAGATATGTGGAAAGAAAATAATCGGAAAACCAATGAAGACAAAAATTGAAAGTTCTACCATGCTTACTTGTAATGCATGCGCTAAATTTGGAAAAGTTCAAAGAGAACCACCTAAACTCAGGAAACACAGGCCTGTAAGGAGAAAACCAAGATTTGAAGAACCTTCGCATGAAATCCTTGAAGATTACAATGTTATCATAAGGGAAGCAAGGGAAAAGAAGGGATGGTCTCGTGAAGATCTGGCTGAAAAAATATATGAAAAAGCTTCTGTAATTAATAGGCTGGAATCTGGAAAAATGGTACCAGATATTAAGCTTGCAAGAAAACTGGAAAGAATTTTAAATATTAAACTTATGGAGAAGTTGGAAGATGTTATACCTGATGATGTAGGGCCTTCTGCTCGAAGAGGAGCCACAATTGGGGATATAGCTAGAATTAAAAGGAATTAGAATCATTTAAGTTTACTTGATCATTAAAAGCACCCTGCCAATTTTATTTATTTTGGAGAGTAATAACCTTTTAAAGGTGGTGATTTCCCAAATATTTCCTTTATTTGGTTATATTCGGTATATTCATCACTTATAACGAGTAAATGTGCAGGAGGATGTATTTTTTTTATTTGCATTATTGATTTTGTTGTATCCTCTAAAACACTTACTATTGCTGCTATTTTACTTTTTGTCTTTAATTTCTGTTTAAGTATACTTTTAGCTACTTCATCTGCCATTTCTATTTCAACTATTTTTGGTTTTCCTGCAATTTTTAAAGCAGCATGTCTTTCTATATCTGCAATGGCATTCAGGAGTTTACCCTGACTACTTGCACGAATTAGAATTAAAGCCATATATATCACTCATTTTTCTAATAAATTTCTAAAAATATGCTTAAAAAATAATTTAAGTGGCTTATAAGCCGTGATTATTTTTTTAAGAATGAACTAATTAACGTACTTCTGAATAAGACTAGAAGTATTAATATTATTCCAATAGCAGTCTGGGTATTTCCAATTATGTCTAAAATAGAGGAACTTACTGGTAAATTCCACGGTGGCGCTGATCTTTTATCTGGAAGTGGTTTAAAGTAAACACCAACTGCTCTTGAGCTTGGTTTCACATTTATATCCTTTGGCTCTACATAATTAACACCAACAAGGAGTCCATTGTCAATTCCTCTATTTATGCTGTTTGCTATTTCTGTATTGCTGTAACTATGTTTCTTAACTGATGCTTTGACTATTTCTTCAGTGGTTTCTCTGATACCAACTTCGTCTGTTCCATAAACAGAGACCTGAACTGTTTGTGATGTAACTGTAATGGCATTTCCTAATGCATCATAAGCATACAATGTTTTTAAGGGCGATCCATCAATTGGACATGTTTGATAATTCTCTGCTCCGGGATATCCTATGCTCCAGCCGTCATTTGGACAAACTTTACTATATGGGGTGTCCATTGGATAACCGGTTGTATTGAGTTTATCTGGAGTAAACATATCTCCAGTAGATATACTTGATACCAGATTAACGCCACCACCACCATATCTTTCTCCAGCATCTTTAGATACTTCTTTAAATGCTTCTTCAAGTACTTTGGTGGCAGGATATCCATCTCTTATCATTTTACCCATATTTACTGCAGTTTGTTGACGTACTGCATTGGCTGTCCCATACTTAGGATTACCTGGCGTATTTAATAAGTGAATGATGGCTCCTTTTTTTCCTGGCGGTAAAACAGCAAGTCCTCCAGAATAGGGTGTGACTGTAATTGTTCCATTATCTTCTACCATTACTACATAAACCTGGAAATAACCTCCTACTGCAGCACCTTGTGTAGGGGTTCCGACCATGATCCTGATTCCTCCATAATTGTTTGCAAGAGATGCAGCCTGTGAAGGTGTGGCACCAGATTTAAGGGCTTGTGTAGATGCTACAATAGCTTGTAATCTGGGTATGGATTCACCTTCACCACCAGAAAGAACAGCAAAATGATCGTTAGGTGAAGATAAAAAAGTTGATTGAAACATGTTTTGTTGAAATGACATACTACCTGCTGCTGCCCCATTTGGATCTTTCCCGGTAGGATCTGTAATTATTACTATGTTACAAGTAGCTGCAGCAGGAGCAATGAGCATTGCAACGGTTAATAGAAGTAATAAAATTTTTTTAAAATATTCTCCTTGAAGTTTCTGTGAAATTTTTTTCATGTATAATTGCTCCGTTCCAAATTATTTACCTGCTGTCGTATTTACTTGTACATTTGACCAGTCTTCAATAACATTTATTGTTATAATTCCCTGTTCTTTATCCACTTTAACGTCTGCTGCTACAATTGGGGTTAATCTTGTACCGGGAATAGTGGTCATTGTAGCAAATTTTTTAGCATTTTCTACTGCTTCACTTAAAGGCAATTCTCTTTTATTTGTAACCAGAGTATCTCCTTTAATATAACTACCTTGCCTGAAACCAGCAGCGCCAACGTTACTTCTAATAGAATCTGTTGGAACTATATCATTTCCTTTAATTATAACACCTGCTACTGGTATTCCCTGATCTACTTCAGTAGAAGTTGCAAAGGACATGTATGTCATCAGTCTCCCTGATACAATTAACATGAATGCAAGTATTAGGATAATTAAAGTGTCTCTTCTTATTTTTATGAACATTCAATCACCAGATGTGAATAATTGGTTTAGTACTTATTTAGAACTTAAAATCTTCTCTAAAAGTTCAGATGCAGGATCCATTCCTTGCGCACCAATTAATAGAATTACATCTTCATTTTTTGATATATTTAATACATATTCTAATGCATCATATAGTTTCTCATGAAAGATATATTTTATCTCTTTTTTACGAAGTGCATCTATAAAAACTTTTTTTTCATTTGGATTTACAATATTTAAATCATCAACAACATCACTACTACTGGTAATAATTAACTTATATGGTATATTTGTGAGTCCTTCGGCGATTGCTTCAGCGTTAGCTTGATTAATCGCTTTTCCTCTTGATCCTCGTATTGCAGAAATAATATAAAAATTTCCTTTCCCAATTAAAGCTGCATTTTTTATTGTTGCAGTTATACCATCTGGATTATGGGCAAAATCGTCTATAATACATGGTTCATTACGAATTATTGTAAATCTTCGTTTTAAAGGAATGTATTTTGAGACTGCCTTCCGAATTATATCATGATCAATATCTAGAGCTAATGTAGCCCCAATTGCTGCCATTATATTTTGAATGAAATGTTGGCTTTTAAATGGAAGTTCATGATTTTTTATTATTAGATGATTGTTATAGAAAATTCCTTCATCTTTTAAGTTTATTTGAGCATTATCTCCAAAAAATATGGTTTTTTTATCCGGATTTAAATCACTCATTTTTCTGACCAGCGGATCATCAAAGTTCAAAATCAGCGATCCATTTTCTTTTTTTAGGGCTTTTACAGCTCCAGATGTTTCATCAAATGTTTCTTCAATGGAATTTACGAGACCGATATGGTCTAATGCAACGTTAGTTATGACCACAACATCAGGATTAATTGCAGATGTCATTATATAAGCATGATCCTTCATAATATCATTAAGCCATCCTTGAACTTCTGATACTTCAATTACCATTGCATCTATTTCATCGTCAAATTCTGCAATTTGTTTTGCAACCATTGGATCTATAAGGGTATTAAATTCTGATTTTGAGTCAGTATTGGAGTATGTGTTAAAACCAGCTTCTTTCAGGATATTATAAATCATATGTGCAGTTGTAGATTTGCCATTAGTCCCTGTTATAACTACGCGAAAAGAATCATCAGCAAAATTTTTAATGGCCCATTTAATGGCAAAAGCATTAGCCATTTCTATCTTTTTTGTAATGATAAGTGGTATTCCTAACTTTTCTGCCATTTTTATTGCATTATCCCTTGGATTTTGAGTAATTAAGCATGAAACACCTTTTTTTACAGCCATTTCCACTCCAATTTCATTTATCCAGTGCCTTATTACAGCATCACCTTTTTTTGCAGAATTTAAGAAATTAAAAATTCCATCTACACTCTTATCTGGACCAATAAGTGTTCCATCAATCTCTTTTGCAATATATGATGTTGAAAGTTCCTTCATTTTCTCACAATGTTAAATTATAAAATAATGGTAAAAATAAAGTGCTGTAGCACATATTATAATGGTAATTCCCCAGTAAAGGAGTATTATTTTCTTTTCTGATAATCCTTTATAATGTAATGTGTGATGTAATGGCTCTACAGGTAATTTTATGATATGAGCGCGATGCATAAGGCTTACTATTACTGAAAGGATTGGAATAGTAATTGCAATTACTCCAAAATAAATTATATCACCTAAAAAGGCAGCTGTGATATAACCAGCACCAAGAGCGAATGATCCAGTATCGCCCATGAATATTGAGGCAGGATATCTGTTTAATACTAGAAATCCGAAGGATACTCCGGCAAGTGCAATAAATGAAACTGATCCATTAATATTGCCGATAGAAATTGAAAAAATTGCACATGCAGATGATGCAATAGCAATGATACCTGCTGCAAGGCCATCCATCCCATCAATAAGATTTACAGCATTAATAGAACCAATTATACCAAATATTATGAAAGGTATCACAAAAATACCCAGATCAAATCCTAAAACTGCAGAACTCACGGCCCCAGTACCTATTAAAAACAGAGAAATTAAAAATTGGGCAAATATCTTTTCGCTCTCTTTTACTTCGCTTTTTATTGGAGCTTCGCCGATTATTTCAACTTTTTTATCCTCTAAATGCTTTTTAAGGTCTTTTTTTGCTTTAGGTGTGGCAACCCTAGCTTCTTCACCCGGTTTCAATATTAATCGTCCAATTTCTAAAGGTGAAGAACTAATGTTTTTTATTTTTTTCTGGATTTCTTTAGTTCTTAATCCAATTAAATCGTCAAAAAGCCCGATTATGCTTGCTGTTAACATTAGCAGAGCCATAATAACTAAATTCTGATTTTTAAAGTAGATACAAGTAGTAAGGAGGATTCCAAGCAAAATTGCCAGCCCTCCCATTGTTGGGGTACCTGCTTTATGGCTGTGCTCTGTTACAATCGGTTTATCTGTTATTTTAGCATCCTTCAATATTTTTCTAACAAATATAGTGAAAAATACTGTTGATAGAAATGCAATCATGAATAGAAAAATATCAATTTGTGAAATATTCAATTAATCACCTTATATTCTAATTTTATTTACTTTTATTATTAAATAATATTTATGACTTATTTTAAAATTGTATAATGTTACTGGAACTTTTTATAATCTATATTCAGCTCTTCTGCAGTTTTAAATGCCTTTTTAAAGCTTTCTGCACGAATAGTGATGCGTTGAAAATCAGGATGGCCATGGATCACCCAGCTATTTTCACCATAAAAATTCCTAAATTTATAGTTATTTTTTTCATTTTTATAATTGCCTATAGGTATTTCAAGAGCACTGTATTTTTTAATTCTGTTTTCCACTGCTTTAGGATTCCATTCGCCTATAGCCATATCAACCAGTTCTTGCATAGGACTTATAGTTGTTGAAGCAGTGGTTAAATATCTTGTGCCACTGGGACGTGTGTTTATTTCTATAAAGTAAGAAATATTTTCTTTTTCATCAAAAATTATATCAATATCAATATTTCCCTCAGATCCTAAAATATCGGCAATTTTAGAAGCTTTTTGACGTATATATTCGTTATTAAGATTATTTACTGCAAGTGGGGCAGTTTTTAATTTATCTAATGGATGAATACAATCAAGTGTTGTTCTACCTTTATATACAGGAACAAGAGGAACTGATTTTTCATTATATCTTAGAACTTCAATGGATATTTCAATCCCCTGAATAAATTTCTCTGCAATTGCTCCTTCAAAATCATCAATGTAACGATCTAAATCGTCATTATTAGATACGATTTTTACTCCATTTCCTCCCTGTCCTTCTAATTTCTTTAATACTATGGGAAAATCAGTTAAATGGTTTTTAGAGATATTAATAAAATCTGGGGTTTTTATTTTGTTTTTAATGAAGAATTCTTTAGTTTTTAGTTTATCTCTTGCAGTAAGTACTGCATTTAATGGAGATGCTATTACTGGTAGTCCATAATTATCTTCTAAATCTTTTTTTAATTTTGCAACTTCAACAAGGGGCTTATCTATCCCAATAAGCGGTACTATTGCATCTACATCTTCTGAAAGTGCGACTTCTTTAGGTCCTTTCATTCCTCTGGGAACGATGAAATGGGCATCTGCAAGATTTAAATTTTTTGAATCTGGATTCGATTCTGTTAATATACTTGTAATTCCTTTATTTTTTGTGTATAATGCAATATCTTCAAAAAGTCTTGCACCTATAAATAAAATTTTCATATTATCACTGAAAAATCACAATATTAACTGTACTGTAGTAATATATATTTAAATTAACTTATTACAGTCTGTAAGGATTGATTTTTTTATTACTTAAAAAACATGTGATCTCTACATATTTTAATTTATTTAATACATAAATCAGCATTTAAAACATTTCTATTATGATAAATTTAATTTTAGTTATTAAATTAGATGATCATATATTTGTATATAACAACTAATTGGTGATTCATGTGACACTTAAACATGGAACAATTAAACAGACAAATTGATAGGTTTTCACAAGATACGAACTTTTATGAGGAAATAAATCATGAATTAATAAACATAATAGGAAAGTATGATAGAATAATTCTAAAAGATGGATCTCTGCCCACTAAAACTAAAAAATTAATAGTTTTAAATGTTATTTATCGAACCAGTGAGAATATTGTGATGAACAGCAATTAAAAGCAGTAAACAGGAGCTATAAGAATAAAAGATTTAATTGGAATCGTGCTGCTGACTTAAAGAAACACTGGCTTCATGCAGAGATATAATAGCAGAAGTTATGAAAGATCTTTTAAGAATTCATTATTTGGATAATGGATTTAACCACCTTATCAATACTATCTTCAACTTCTTTTGAAACTTTTTCGTTAAAACCCATGCTTTTAGGTTGAATACCCACAAGAATTATTTTTGCATCAATAGTAGTTTCCATATACTTTATTAAAAATGATACGGGCATAGCATGAGTTGAAATGTTGTAATTAGCAATTTCATCTTTTTCCACTACCCGGATATATCCCGGTTCTTTTTTCATTTCAACAGCATCAACGAGGATGATATGAGTAGGATTCTCTTTTCTAATTGATCCAGTATAGTTTTCAGGAACGGTTCCACCATCAAAAACAACTACATTTTTGTTTTTGTTTAATAATGCAGATATTTTTCTGGCTATAAGTGGACCAGAAGCATCATCGCCCTTTATTTCGTTTCCTATGCCTAAAATAACTACTTTTTTATAATCTTTAAGAAATTTTTTCAATTCTTGTCTTAATGCTATTTAATCCACCACCCATTTTATAATTTAATTTTACTCTAATTTTATCACCTATATCTGCACTGATTTTTTTCGTGGGAATAAGAAGTGCTGGATTAAACATGTCTGTTGGCCCACAAATTATATTATCAGTTAATAATGTTAAAGTGCTGATTTTAATTCCAGATACAATTCCTTTTCTAGAAATTACAAATTCTATAATTGCTTCTACATCTTCACTGATTTTGTTATTAAAGCTTATTTTGTTATATATTACAAAATCACTCATTATTTCATGATTAAGATTTTTTACACCTGTAAAACTATCATCATAACAGATATGGCAGGAATTCATATGAACTGCTTCAGCACCATTTATAATTCCTTTTGGAATAACTTCTCCATTGCTTTTAAGGTATTTTAGAATGGAATTAAGTACTGGAACTTGTTCTTCATCAATTAAGGCCGTATCCAGCATTTCACAGATAATAACATCTGCTTTATCCTTGAAAACTACTTCTTTTGCATCTTTATTAATTAGTGAAATATTTTCAAACGGTTTAACATTAAATTCAGCCATTTTTGCAGAATTTGGGTCTATTTCGACAGCATAAACAAAATTAGAGTAAAATGAGGCATAGATTGAAAGTATTCCGCACCCAGAACCTATATCATAAACAGTACCGTTAGCTTTTTCTTTAATTGCTTCAAAAAATGCGGATAATCTCTCTTCATCAGATAAAAGATTAAAATGGTAGGGTGTAGTGCGCATCTTAAATTTTATTGAAGATAAATCTTCAAAAAGCAGCTTTTCGGCGCACATTTTACCATAAATTACCATGAGCTGAGTTCCATGGTTTGATAAATACTAGGTTTTAAAAAGTTAATTTAAGGTGATATTGCACTACCTGCACCAGATTTGTCGAGATCTAGAGATTTTCCGACAGCTGTGCTTGTAAGCCGTACATGTTCAACACCTTTGAGTCTCATTATTTTTTCTGAGAGTGTACGGATATATTTAACGTCTCCTTTAACGACTATAACTTCAAGACAGTGTTTGTCTGTCATGTGTACGTGCATAACTGCGTTAATGAAGTCTTTGTAATCATGCTGGATTTCTGTAAGGTCTTCCATTACACCAGTGTAATGATGGTCGTAGATTACTGCAATAATACCTATTCTTTCTCCTTCCATCTCATTCATCCATTGATACCTTACTATGTAATCTTTTAAGGCATCTCTGATACCTTTTGATCTTGATTGGTATCCTCTGTCTTTTAATACCCCATCAAATTCATTTAACAGCTTTTTTGGTAGTGACATACTAATTCTCATCAAAACTTTCCCTCCAATATTACTTTATTAATTTCATACGCTTTTCTACTATTTATACTTAATCATCGTAGAGCAATATTGCGCATATGAAACAATATTTATGCATATTATTCCGAAGAATAATATGATATAATACTATTTGATTGAGTTATTACTATTTATACTTTGTCCTTGAGGAACAATATTGCTTTACTCAAACAATATGTTAATTACTCAATCAGGAATAGGTAATATACAGGTAATAAAATAAAAAAAATTAAATCCCCATAATTTTATAACTATAATATAATATTAACGCAGTGCAAAATTTGGAGTGATAATATGGAAGTAAGAGAAGCAATGAATAGTGGTGTTATAGCGATTAATCAGGATACACAACCTCTTGAAGCATTTGAAAAGATGTACAGAACAGGAGTAAGAAGACTTTTTGTCGTGGATGAAGATGGAAATCCTATTGGTGTGATCTCTTACCTTGACCTTGTAGGCATACTAGGAACTCTTAAGCCAAGTTCTAAAACTTCAAATAATTTAATCATTGAAGATATAATGTCAGAAGATATCATTTCCATCTCTGCAGACGATAAAATTGAAGATGCCGCAAATTTAATGTTAAGAGCTGATGTATCAGGTTTACTGGTTCTGGAAGACGAAAAACCTGTTGGTGTCATCACAAAAACAGATATATGCAGACTGGTGGCTGCTGAAATATTAGTTCCACAATAAGTTATACTCTTTTTCAATAATTTTTAAATTTTTTAATCAAATTTTAATTACTATTTGTGCTTCAATTATCAGATAATTAGTTTTTAAAGACATTTAAAAATAGAATTAATAAATAAAATTAAGAATGCGGCTGCCGGGATTTGAACCCGGGTCGTAGGCTTGGAAGGCCCAAGTCCTAACCAGACTAGACTACAGCCGCGATGCGGCGTCCGGGATTTGAACCCGGGTCACTGGCGTGGCAGGCCAGAGTCTTAACCAGACTGGACTAACGCCGCATACCATGATTTTATGTTCATAGTATATAAACATTTAGGTTATGATAATAGATGTCCAATAGCAGTAATATTGATTATTTAAACATAAAATTATTTTTAATGATTTTTTTAATATTACAGCCATTTTTTTCTTTTAAAATATATTAACATAATTACTGGAATAACGAACATTACAATTAATACTTCTGAAAATATTAGAGGTATAGAAATTTTGGTAATCATGTTCTGAAAATTCATTCCAAAAAATCCAGTAATAAAAGTTAAAGGAACAAAAATCACTGAAATTATAGTTAATAATCTTACAATTTCATTTAAATTATTGCTCATACTTGAAAGGTAGGTATCCAGCATCCCTGATGTTGTGTCTCTAAAGATATCTAACATATCTGAAACCTGAGCACTATGATCATACACATCTCGTAAATATAAATTTGTTGTATCTCCGATTAAAGAAAAATTACTGGTTTTTAGGGTACTTGTCATCTCTTTTAATGGCCAGATGGATTTTCTAAGGGTTATTATATCTCTTTTTAGTTTATTAATTGAATTTAAAGTTTTTTTACTTGTACCATCAATTAATTCTTTTTCAATGGAATCTATTCTGTCATCTATATCTTCAAGGATGATAAAATAACTGTCCACAATTGTATCTAAAAGAGAATAAAGAAGGAAGTCAGCATCATTATTTCTTATTATACTTTCTTTTATACTAATTTTATTTGTAATAAGGTCAAATATCTCGCTTTTTTCATCCTGAAAAGAGATAACAAAATTTTTTCCCAGAATAAGACTTATCTGCTTTATAATTATTTCAGATTTTGATTTGTTAAATGATTTTAAAACCAGATATAAATAATCATCGTATTCTTCTATTTTGGGACGTTGATCTGTGTTTATATCCTCCAGAACTAAAGGATGTAAATTAAAACATTTTCCTATTTCCTGTATTTCAATATATGAAAATCCATTTATTTTTATCCATTTTATTGTATCTTCTTTTTTAAATTTCCGGCATTTCTCAAATCTATCTCTCTTAAATAGCTCTTTGTTATATTCGATTAAAGTAATTTCGGATTCTATGGTTTCGATACCATCAAAGATTAATGATCCTGAATCTGGACCAATCTCGTTAGATTTTGTACGCATAGGTTTCATTTTGGTCAATATCAATTTTTGTAATAATATGTATTTATTCATTATTAATGCCTTAAAAGGCATAACTCAATTATTTTCAAAAGATCTAAGAAATAGCATTGGAGTGATATCTATTTCTCTTTTTAAAAATAGAGATAGGAATCTGAATTACAACCTTTTTAACTAAAAATAAGATATCTCTTTAACAATCTTCCAAAATTGACTTTTTTATAGTATTATGAAATATTTGTTAATTGTTATAATGTCCTTATTTCGTATTTTATAGCTTGAAATCCATTATAAAACCTAAATTATGGATATTTAATAATAATATTAAAATTTAGTTGAAAATCATCTTTTAAAAAATAATATCAAAACATTTATATATTGTCAATTGAAAATTACTTCCGATTTGATAAAATAATACATTTACTATTCGATAATGAAATTGAAAAGATAGAATTGTATATTGTTGTTAATATCCTATTAAATAAAGCAGAGGCTTAAAATGAATATAAATATAAAGAAATTAGGAATGCCACTGGCAATAATTGCTTTTATAGTTATAATGCTAATTCCAATGAATGGTTTATCTCCTGCAGGGCATGCAGCAATTGCGTTGCTCATATTCGCTGTAATTATGTGGGCGACTGAGGCTGTACATTTAGCTGTTACTTCTTTAATTATATTGTTTATACAGCCCATTATTCAAGTTCAAAGTTTTGATAAAGCCGTGATTGGTTTTGCAAACCCCATTATATTCCTCATGATCGGTGGATTTATTATTGCAGAGGCTATACGAAAAAGTGGTCTAGCACAGCGTATGACTTATGCAATGCTCAATAAGGTAGGAATTACACCGGGTAGAAGCCTCTTAGTCGCTGTATTTTCAACTGGAATTCTTTCCGCTTGGATTGAAAACGTTGTAGCATTTGCCATGCTCCTTCCAATCATAAAGGAAATAATACCGCTAATGGGGGCTAATGACCCTGAAAAGGGTAATAGTAATTTTGCTAAAGCCATGGTACTTGGGGCTTCTTACGGTTCACTGGCTGGTGGATTTGGGACAGAGATAGGGACAGCTCCAAACTTAATGGCAGCTGCATATACTGGAATTCCATTTGCACAATGGATGATATTTGGTTTTCCACTTGCCATTGCAATGATGTTTGTGATCTGGCTACTTTTAGGAAAATTCTTTAAACCAGAAGTGGAAGGAATAATCGGTGGAAAAGAAACTATAACTTATAAAATGGAAGCATTAGGCTCAATGTCAAGAAATGAGAAAGTAGCATTAAGTATACTGCTGTTTACAATATTTCTCTGGATTACTGCGAGTTATACAGGTTTAAACAGTTATTCAGTTGCTTTAATTGGGGCAGTACTCTTCTTTATATTGGGTATTGTTGATTGGAGAGATGCACAGACAAACGTGGATTGGGGTTTAATAATCTTCTTCGGGGGAGCACTCTCATTAGGGGCTGCTCTACTAAACACTGGAGCTGCGGCATGGTTAATAAATGATTTGGTGGCTATGCTTGGAAGTGACCCCTCAATATTACTCATAACAATTGTCTTAATGATAATTGCAGTCAGCATAACGCAAGTAATGTCCAATATCGCTTTAGCAGCAATACTGGTACCATTATCAGTCACTCTCGCACAGGCTCAACAACAACCAGTTGGAATATACGCGGTACCAGTAGCAATAGCCTGTTCATTATCATTCATGTTACCAATGGCCGATCCAACCGTTGCCATGGCATATGGAACAGGATATGTAAAAATCAAAGAAATACTAAAAGCAGGGATTCCATTAATAATAATAGGAATTATTCTAGCCATCACAGTACTATTTAATCCTCTTATAAGACCATTCTTAGGATAATTAGAATTATATATCCTACAATATTTTTTATGGATAAATTCATTGGTAAATTGAGAATTTATATTTCAACCAACCAATTTTTAGAAAAATTAATAAAGATCATATTAAATATTTATTTGTTCGATACATTTATAAAAGGTAAAAGGCAACATTCTTCCGGTGAGTTTATGGAAATATTTTTATTCGCATTAATCGGTATTTTAATCATCTCTTTAATTATAGTGATAAAATCAGCAGACATATTCGTTGACAACTTAGTTGAAATAGGTACTTTAGTGGGAATATCTCAGATAATACTTGGTGTTACAGCATCAGCTATTGGAACATCTTTACCTGAGTTTGGTTCTGCAATGATAGCTACTTTAAGCGGTAGTACGGATATAGGGGTTGGATGTGTAATTGGATCCAATATATGGAATATTGCAGGAATATTAGGTATTTCAGCAACATTTGCAGGAGTTATTAGGACTAGTCCTAAAGGATTAACCCGAGATGGGCTGGTAACTCTTGCTACAGCATTTATTCTTATATTCTTCATGCTTTTTGGGGATATTGGTAAAATAGCAGCCGTTGTTTTTATAATAGTCTATGCATTTTATCTTAGAGCCTTAATAAAGTCTCAAAAAGAAGAAACTGCTGAAAATGATGAAAAACAAATTGAAATTAAGCCAGAAAATGAGTCTAAGGTTAAAGAAGGCTCATTTATATCAAAACTTAAAACAATCAGTCCTAAAACGTATTTATGGACTGTAATTGGACTTGCAGGATTAATAGTAGGTTGTAGATTATTAGTATACAGCGGAGTGGAAATTGGAAAAATATTAGGCATTCCTGAAATGATTATGGGACTCTTTACACTTGCTATTGGAACAAGTATACCCGAACTTGTTGTTACTTTTTCATCTGCTATGAAAGGATTGCATGATTTATCAATAGGGACTGTTCTTGGAAGTAACACATTTAATATTATGATAGGTATCGGGTTGCCTGCTCTAATTATGAATGTGCCTGTAGAACCTCTCTCACTTACCTTTGATGCTCCAGCAATGATTTTTGTCACAATATTAGTGCTTTTACTCATTAGAAGAGGCATGAAACTTACCAGAATTGATGGAATCATATTAATGGCAACTTATATAACATATGCGGTTATAAGAATAGGATTTTTAGGGTGATTAAATGTATAAAAAAATATTGGTAACAAGTAGCGGCGAATATCTGGATGAAATAATTGAACATACTCTAGATCTGATAAATGAAAGAGGAATAGAAGTTATTGGTCTTTATGTAGCAGATAATTCTGCACCGTTCTTAACTCCCAAAAAAGTTAGGCAAATGATGGTTGATGAACTTAAACAAAGAGGAAAAGAAATTTTAGACAGTATGGAAAAAGAATTCAGCGAACCTGCTCATTGTAAAATTAATTTTAGACCTATGCTTGTTGAAGGAGACCCAGCAGAACAGATCATTAAAATTGCTGGAGAGGAGGACGTTGATGTTATTGTTATGGGTACAGGGAAAAGCAAAATAGACAAGCATTTACTTGGAAGCGTATCTGAAAAAGTAGTACACTCTGCTCCATGTACAATACTCTTGATAAGGTCAAAACATAAACCTTTAGAACAAATTAAATGAGTTTATCTAAAGTAGAGGTAAATCATTTATTTTTTTTAATTTTGTATTAATTTTCAAGCGATTTTTCAATTATTGTTAAATCAACATTATCTTCAACAATTTCTGCAAGTCTATCAATTGAAAATTTCTTCAGATTTTCAAAGTTATCTTCATTAAAACCAAGGGCATCAAGACCATTTTTAACCCTTAGATAATCTGTAAATACTCTTCTAAACTTAAAATTATGAAATATGCCGTGTAGATAAGTTCCCATCACATAATCTTCCATTGCACCATCATATCTGGATGAAGGATGATTTCCACATCCCTGGGTAATTTTAAACATAGGTTTAGATTCTCCGAGAATAGTGAGGCCCTCATGGAGCTCGTATCCATTTACAGAGCTTCCTTTAATGCTTTTAAACATTCCATTTCCAATAATATCAGCTTTACTTTGAGTTACTATTTTATCAATTCTTTCAAATCGGGTTTTCGCATCTAAAAGACCTATTCCTTTAACACTACCATATTTAGATTCTTTAAATGTTTTATCAATGATTTTAGTTCCAAGAATCTGGTATCCTCCACAAATTCCAAAAACAGGAATTTCAAGTGCTAAATTAGCTATTTCATCTGTGAATCCTGCCTCATTTAAAGCCACCATGTCATTTATAGTATTTCTGGTTCCTGGAATGACTAAAGCATCAACCTTACCCATTTCATCTCCCATCTCAATTAGTTTAATACCTACATCTGGTTCATATTCCAGAGGATCAATATCGGTGAAATTGGATATTCTGGGGAGTCTCATAACTCCAATATTTATTTTTTCATTTTTACTGTATTTTCGCTCTGAAAGAGAAGCAGAATCTTCTTCTGGAAGTTTGAGGCTTTCATCATAGGGCATGACACCGAGAACTGGCACACCTACAATTTCTTCAATCTGACGAATACCTGGAATTAATATATCAAGATTGCCCCTGAACTTGTTAATTATAATTCCCTTTATTCGTTTTCTGTATTTTTCTTCAAGAAGAGAGAATGTTCCTGCAATTGATGCAAAAACTCCTCCTCTGTCTATATCGGCAACTAAAATAACATCTGCATCTGCCATTTCAGCTATTTTCATATTTGCCAGGTCTTTATCCTGCATGTTAATCTCTGCAGGTGATCCTGCCCCTTCTATCACTATTATGTCATATTCTTTCTTTAAAGATTCAAGGGACTCATTTATAGCCTTTAATGCATTTTTTCTAAATTTGTTCTGGTAATCATAGAAATTCATATCGTGCACGGGCTTCCCATGAACTATCACCTGGGAAATGAAGTCTTCTTTTGGTTTAAGGAGAATTGGATTCATATGATATGAAGGATCAACTCCTGCAGCTTCTGCTTGGAGCACCTGAGCGACTGCAATTTCAGCATTTTCTTTTGTTGTATATGAATTAAGGGACATGTTCTGAGATTTAAAAGGAGCAACTTTATATCCTCTTTTTGAAAATATTCTGCAAAGTGCTGCAACAACAACACTTTTTCCCGCATTTGATGATGTTCCCTGAACCATAATTGTTTTATTTTTAGAACCCAATATCCTGCCTCCACCAAGTATAATGATATTTAGAATTTATATTAGTAATGAGTTTTTATTCTCATAAATAAAGTTATTTTAATTAGTAAAATTGTCTAAATTAAGTAATTTATTATGCTATAATTTACATATAATTATTACATATTTGATATAATATCAACTATAAATTTGATCTAAACTTTAGGTATAAGAGGAGTTCATTATGATGGGTAAAAGATTAGAAATACCTAAAACTTTATCTCGAACTGAAAACCAGTTTTTTGAAGAACTAAAGAATTTTAAAGGGGAAGATGTAACTATAAATCTCCTAAATGGCCATACTATGCGTGTAAAAGTGCTGGCTATTGAATTTAACAACATGCATTTTATCGTGGAACATACTGATGGAGTCAAGGAAATAATTCGAGGAGAAGCTATCCAAAGTGTTAGACTTGGAACAAAAATCGAAAAAGAACAGTAATTTAAATTTAATCTTTTATTATGTTTATAAATTAATTTTTCTTAAATATTAAGTCATTAATAATTCCATGTTTAAGTTTAAATAACTTAAAATTATAATACAGAATTATATACCCATAATTTTAAATAGTATCAACCTTAATTATATAGGTACAAGCAAAAAATAATTAAATAGGTATAAATAGATAATTCACCATTAAACAGTAAACATAATTGATTTTAAATAATGTAGCTTTAATTTTTAAAAAAATACTATAAACTAAAAGCGAAAAGTAGATATTTATATATAACAATAGTATATATTAAATAATTTAATTATAAGATATGATTAAGTTGATTTTTATAGAATATCAAATAGGAGGTTGTCATTAATCATGGCAAATCTAAATTCTAAGTCAAGTTTATTCAATTTAAGAACATATAAGACATCAGAGGAAATTAAAGTCCCTGAAAAGATCATAGATCAGATTATTGGACAGGAAGAAGCAGTTGAAACTGTAAAAAAAGCTGCAAAACAAAAAAGAAATGTTCTTTTAATTGGTGAACCAGGAATTGGTAAATCCATGCTTGCAAAGGGAATGGCAGAATTACTCCCTTCAGAAGAACTTCAAGATGTACTTGTATACCCCAATATAGAAGATAACCATAATCCATTAGTGGGGGTAATGCCTGCTGGCGAAGGTAAAAAAATAGTGACAAACTATAAAACCAAAGCTAAAAGCCAGGAAGAAAAGAAAAATATGTTTACAATGATCCTAATAACCTTTATTCTGGTTGTTGGATTCATTTTAGGTCAATTTCTGGCGGCAATTATTGCAGCAGGTATAGTATTCCTGGCATTACAGCAGATGAAGCCAAAAACATCAATAATGGTTCCAAAACTTCTTGTAAATAACGAAAATAACGTAATAGCTCCTTTTGTAGATGCAACTGGTTCACATGCCGGAGCACTTTTAGGTGACGTAAGACATGACCCTTATCAATCAGGAGGATTAGGAACCCCTGCTCATGAACGTGTTGAGGCAGGAATGATTCATAAGGCCAATAAGGGTGTTCTTTACATAGATGAAATTGGGACTATGAAAATGAAGACTCAGCAAGAGCTTTTAACAGCCATGCAGGAGAAAAAATATTCCATAACAGGACAAAGTGAAACAAGCAGCGGCGCAATGGTAAGATCTCAGGAAGTACCCTGTGATTTTGTTCTTGTAGCTTCTGGTAACCTTCAGGTACTTGAAGGAATGCATATAGCTCTTAGATCAAGAATAAGAGGTTATGGTTACGAAGTTTATATGAAAGATTCTATGCCTGACAATCCGGAAAATAGAGATAAATTAGTTCAATTTGTAGCTCAAGAAGTTGAAAAGGACGGTAGAATACCTCATTTCAGTAGGGAGGCTATTGCAGAAATTATAAAAGAAGCTCAAAGAAGAGCAGGCAAAAAAGATTCACTTACATTAAAATTGAGAGATTTAGGGGGTCTTGTAAGGGCTGCAGGGGATATTGCTAAAGGAGAAGGCTCAGATAATGTTAAGGTATCGCATGTTATAAGTGCTAAAAAATTAGCAAGAACCCTAGAACAGCAAATTGCAGATCGTTATATAGGCCAAAGGAAAAAATATAAGGTATTTAAATCTGAAGGTGGCGAAGTAGGTACTGTAAATGGTCTTGCAGTAATTGGAGATAGAAGCGGTATAATTTTACCAATAGTGGCCGAGGCTGCTCCTGCTCAAAGTAAAGAAGAAGGTAGAATCATTGCAACAGGTAAACTTGGAGACATAGCTAAAGAGGCAGTTCAAAACGTAAGTGCATTAATTAAAAAGCATACTGGAACTGATATATCAAGCTATGATATTCACATACAGTTCCTTCAAGCATATGAAGGTGTAGAAGGAGATAGTGCAAGCGTATCAGTTGCTACTGCAGTTGTTTCTTCACTTGAAAACATTCCTGTTGACCAGTCAGTTGCATTAACTGGTTCATTAAGTGTCCGTGGGGATGTACTCCCTGTAGGTGGAGTTACAGGTAAAATTGAGGCAGCAGCCGAAGCAGGAATTACAAAGGTCTTAATACCTAAATCAAACATGCATGATGTGTTAATTGAAGAAAGATACAAGAATAAAATTGAAATAATTCCTGTAGAAACTTTGAATGACGTACTTGAACATGCACTTATTGGTAAAGGTAAAAAAGGGCTTCTGGACAAGATGCAGAAGATAACCGATATGGTTCCAAAGGGAATCCTACAGAAACCTGCAACTCATTAAATTTAACTTTGAAAGGAAATTCCTTTCATTTTTTTAATTTATTTTTGCTTTAAACCAGCTTTTGTATCATATGATAATAAATAAGAATTATGGATGATATCAATTTTCATGCTAATTTTTACTAAAATGTGTTTAATAAATGTATTAATTAAGAAATAAGGACGATAAGATGGAAAAATTAAGATTTTTTGATTTGGATCTCAAAGATGAGATAAAGAAGGCAATTGAAGATATGGGTTTTGAGGAAACAACTCCAATCCAGTCTCTTGCAATTCCACATATACTGGAAAGAAAAGACGTAATAGGTCAAGCACAAACAGGGACAGGAAAAACCGCAGCTTTTGGAATACCAATTTTAGAACTGGTCAATCCAGAAAATAAAAAATTACAAGTGGTAATTTTATGCCCTACAAGAGAACTTGCCATTCAAGTGGCAGAAGAATTAAGGAAATTATCAAAATACATAAAAAAACTAAATGTCTTGCCGATATATGGTGGTCAGCCAATAGAAAGGCAAATTAAAGCACTAAGAAAAGGTGTTCAGATTATTATAGGTACGCCTGGCCGTGTAATGGATCACATGAGGCGGGGAACATTAAAAATGGACAATGTGAAAATCATGGTTCTTGATGAAGCGGATGAAATGCTGGATATGGGATTCCGTGAAGACATAGAATTTGTTTTACAAGATATGCCTGATAAAAGACAAACATTACTTTTTTCAGCAACGATATCTAAGCCAATTCTAAATTTAACTAAACAATATTTAACTGACCCTGAATTTTTAAAAGTTGCTCATCAAAAAATGACAGTACCTGTTGAAATTCAACAGGTTTATTTTGAAGTTAAAGAAAAAATGAAACTTGAACTTTTATCCCGTCTGATCGATATATACAACCCAAAATTGTCATTGGTTTTCTGTAACACTAAAAAACGTGTCGATACACTTGTAACTCATCTCCAGGTTCGGGGATACCTTTCTGATGGACTCCATGGAGATATGACTCAAAGGCAAAGAGATAACGTCATGGCAAAGTTCAGAAGCGGTCAAATAGAAATTCTTGTTGCAACTGATGTAGCTGCACGGGGAATTGATGTAGATGATATTGAGGCAGTGTTTAATTACGATGTGCCAAACGACGATGAATATTATGTGCATAGAATTGGTAGAACAGGACGGGCTGGTAGAACAGGACGGGCATTCACATTTGTATCTGGAAGAGAAATCTATCAATTAAGGGATATACAAAAATTCACCAAAACCAAGATAGAACAGCACAAAATCCCCTCACTTGCCGATGTTGAAGAAGTCAGGACAGATATGTTCTTGGAAAGAGTAAAATCGGTTGTAAACAATGCTGATTTAAGTAAATATATTCATTTAGTTGAAAGATTAATGGAAGAGGATTACACATCAGTTGAAACATCTGCTGCTCTTTTAAAAATGTTTATGAGTAAAGATGATGGTTCGGAACCTTCAGATGAAGTGTTTGGAGATACTGGCGCTGGTCCGGGCATGGTTAGATTTTTCATGAATATAGGTCGCAAACAAAGGGTCAAGGCAAAAGATATAGTTAGAGCTGTTGGAGAAGAAACAGGACTTTCCAGCCAGTTAATTGGTAAAATAGATATATTTGATAAATTTTCCTTTGTTGAAGTACCTGAGGCAAATGCAAAAGAGTTCCTTTCTTTGATGAACAGAGGGAAAATAAAGGGAAAATCTGTGAACGTGGAGCCTGCAAAAATCAAAGCATTCGAAAATTGATAATTTTCTGCGTCAAAATTTATAATTTTGACAGATTTTTGATGCGTCAAAATCCCATGGTTTTTGACAGCCTGCAAATAAAAGGGAATAATTTATTATCTTTAAATTTATTTTGCTTTTCCATTTTTACAGAAATAAATGCCGGGTTCTTTTGAATCCAGTTTATATTCTTTCCAAACTTCACAGTTGATGCAGTTACATTTTTTATTGGTGTCAATATCTTCACAAACTGCTTTTCCATTGGTACAGTACATTCCAGGGAAATCTTCAGGTTCTGGGCTCATTCCTTTCATGGAAATTTGCAGCATTTTCATTTTGTTTTGTGCACATTCGCTAACTTTTTGAACTGGACACTGGGAACAGAAACATCTAATCATATTTTCTCTATCAAACTCAATATATGTTTTATCTTCTTTTGAAGATGTATCAGTCTTTCTTTTTGTTATTAAAGAGCTTCCCGTTTCTATTATGCTCTTCCACTTCACAGATTACCACCATTAATTTGTATGTAATAATATAAATTTAAATATTATTATATCTGAATCGGCCCAGTTGATAGTTTAAAGATAATCTAGGGAAATATTAACAATAATCCCTTATATAGTAATATTATGGTGAAATTTAAGGTCACATGTACAGAAGATAATCAAATTTTTGTGGTTACATCTGCTTTTTCAAAACTCTACAATAAATTCAAGGATTTAAAAGTCCAGAGAGGAAGAATCGTTCACATAACAGGCTCTCCAGGAACTGGTAAATCGTCTAATATTTATCATGCTATAAATCTTTTAGATTTAAAGTTTTATGATGCAGAATTAAAATTAAACAGTCTGAAATTAAGTCCGAAAGAAGTGTTTGAAGAGTTTATAAATACATTGAAGAGAGATTTTAATGTAAAAACAAAAGAAGAAGCATACACAGAACTTTCAAAGTATGATATTGTTTTATTTGCCGATAAATTACTTGATTATGGATATTTAAACAAAAATAGGATTCAACTCAGCGAATGGTTACGAGTTAATCGTTTGAAATCAATAATACTTTATTTTATAGTGATTTATGAATGCTTAAAATATTATAATGACTTAAAAAGAGTGAATTTAGTTTTTCACACTACCTGGACTTTTTTGTTAAATAACAAAAAATATGATCTACTAACAGATTTCAGATTTTCATCTAAATTATTTACTGGGATCTTAAACTTATTTTTTGAAGTAGTAGAAATAAGATATTATGAATTAGAAACCATTGAAATAGTCAAAAGCCATTTTAAAGGTATAAGTGATTCCCAAATTAGAAAATACATCCAAAAATATGGTTGCAGACCAAGATATATACTTGAGGCTATAAATGATAATTTAATAACTTCAAAAGTCTCAAATTCAAATATTAAAGCTGTAAAACCTGTATGTAAACCAAGATAATGAAAAAAATGAATATATGTTTATATAGAATTAATTTTCACTTTTTTTAAGTGCTTCAGCAACAATTGAAGCCACAGATATAACGCTCACTTCAGATTTTAAGGTATCAGTTGCAACAATGTCATCCACACCTGCAGTAAAAATTTTAAGCAGTGCATCTTCAACAAGTACACCGTGAACGCATGATACAATAACCTTTGAAGCACCATGTTCTTTTAAAATCTTTACAGCATTCACAATTGTGCCGCCAGTACTTATAATATCATCAATTATGACAGCTTCCTTTCCTTTAACATTAAGACTTTTTGGTTTTGTTTCAACTTCTTCAGGCGATATTCTTGTTTTTTCAAGATAATCATATTCACAATGAAGAATATCTGCAATTTCTTTTGCAAAACCCAGAGCTCCTTTATCCGGTGCGATAATAACAGGGTTTTCAAGAGTTTTTTTAACATAATCTGCAATGGGCGGCATTGCAGAGAGATCATGGGCAGGAATATTGAAAAATTCAGTAATGTTATCTTCATGAAGATTTATGCAGAATATTTCATCTGCACCTGAAAATTCCAGAAGTTCTGAAATTATAGTGGCTGAGATGGCTTCACCACTTTTAAAACGTCTTTCCTGTCTTCCGTATCCAAAATAAGGTATTACAACTTTAATTTTTTTAATACCCATACTTTTTAAGTTTTTAAGGATTAAAAAAAGCTCTATTAAATTTTCATCCTGAGGATATCCTGTTGATTGTACAACAATGGCTTCATCTTTTAATTTTCCATTTATACGAATATATCGTTCGCCATCAGGAAATTTACGTGTTTCAATGGGAATTAAAGTTGTATTAAGTTCTTTTGCAATCTTTGCTGCTAATTTTTGTGAAGCGGATCCACCTATTATCAAGAAAATCACCTATTAAATTATTGTAAAAGTTTTTATTTATAATTTGAAATCAACTTATTTATCATATCAATTAATATAAATTAATTATAAGTCTATGAAGTGGAAGATAGTACTGTAAACATCTTTTTTACTTTAATATCTATCTACATGTTATATAATGATTTTTAAAAACAGTGAAGGTATATTTCATATTCAACACATACAGTATATAAAAGTATATACAGTTAAATATTCGTATATTAAGTTAATCTATTTTAGATTACTTTAATTAATATCACCACTTTAAAATCTTAAAAAAACTAATATTTCATTAATTAGCAATAAACAGAGTCTGATAAATTAGAGGTGGAGAAAATGCATGAACTTTCAATGGCAGATGCCATAGTAAAGACTGCAGTTGATGTAGCAGAAAAAAATGACGCTCAAAAAATCACTGAAGTTACAATAGAAATTGGGGGACTTGCTCTACTTAACCCTGAACAACTTAAATTCATGATTGAAGTTTTAAGTGAAGATACTCTTCTTGAAGGTGCAGAAATAAATATAGAAGAAATTCCAATTGAAATAAAATGTAAATCATGTAATTATGAGGGTCCAGCAGGTTCAGATGAATTAGATCATTATATGCCTATTGTGAAATGCCCGGAATGTGAAGAAGTTTCTATTGAAATAGTTAAAGGAAGAGAATGTAACGTTAAAAATATTAAAATAGAAAAGGAGGAAGAAGATGCATAAAATTGCTGAAGTAGAAATACAGCACGACATAATGGTTGCTAACAAAAAGCTTGCCAAGAGAAATCAGAGGATATTTGATAAAGCTGATGTATTTACCGTGGATGTTTTAGGGGCTATAGGCTCTGGAAAGACTTCTCTTATAGAAAATCTCATTGAAAAAATGGATAATAAAATAGGTGTCATAGCAGGGGATGTGATAAGTAGATTTGATGCCGGAAGATTTGAAAAATACAACGTTCCAGTTGTAGGGCTAAATACTGGTAAAGAATGTCATCTGGACGCCCATCTCGTTGAACACGCCCTTGACGACCTTCCACTTGATGATATTGAAATTCTATTTATAGAGAACGTAGGTAACCTCATATGTCCTGTTGATTTCGACCTTGGAGCTCATATAAGGATGGTAGTCATAAGTGTAAGCGAAGGAGATGATACTGTAGAAAAACATCCTTTGATATTTAAAGATGCAGACATTGTGGTTATTAACAAGGTGGATATAGCTAAAGCGGTCGGTGCGGATGAAAACAAAATGTTTAATGATGTTAAAGAGCTTAATCCAGACGTAATTGTTATAAAGAGCAGTCTCAAAACAGGTGAAGGTCTCAATGAGATTATGGAGAATATTGAAAAATTCATGAACGACTGATTTTCAAATTTTTTAAGCCGGTGATTAGTTGAAAGTATGGATCGATCTTGTAAATGCACCTCATGTAAGGTTTTTTAAAAGTATTATTGAATATTTAAAGGCTGAAGGAGAAGATGTGCTGATTACTTCCCGTAAATTTGGAGATATTCATAAACTCCTTGATCTTTTCAAAATAGAGCACATATCTGTTGGAAAACATGGAGTAACATTATCACAAAAACTTGAAGAAAGCACAAAAAGAGCATATGAACTTTCAAAGATAATTTCAAAGGAAAAACCGGATGTTGCAGTATCAAAACATTCCATTGAACTTCCGCGAGTTGCATTTGGACTGGGAATACCCCGCGTTTATGTCCTTGATAATGAACACGCCCTGGCTGCAAATAAGCTTACATTACCTCTCTGTGATAAAATAATAATTCCTGAAGCCATAGATACATGGGATGTTTTAAAAACAGGAGCGGATCCAAATAGTTTAATTAGATACAATGGTACATCTGAACTTACCCATCTTAAAGACTTTGAATATAATAAAAACATATTTGAAGACCTTAATTTAAATTTAGATAAATCTAAAACTATATTGATGAGACCAGAACCAGCTCTTGCCTCATATTTAGATACTGACTGTAGAAAATCTGTTTTATCACCCATTGTGGATGCATTAGAGGAACACGCAAATATACTTGTAATTCCAAGATTCAAAGAACAGCAACAGATATTTGAGGATGATCCGGATGTTACTTTAATAAAACCGCCTGTAGATACGTTCAGTTTAATGAAAAAATGCGATTTAGTTATCGGTGCAGGAGGTACAATGAATAGAGAGGCTGCTTTATTAGGCACTCCTGTTATATCATGTTACCCTGGTAAAATATTAGCAGTAGATAAATATTATGTTGATCAGGGTTTAATGAAAAGATCTACAGATTTAGATGAAATCATTAACATCTCTTTGAATTTGTTGAAAGATCATGAGGATAGAAAAGAAATGGAAACTGATGATCTTTTTGATCTGATAATTAAGAATATTTATGAATCTGCTGAGGCTTGAAAAGACTTTAAAAAAATTTGATGGACTGGCCGGGATTTGAACCCGGGGCCTCCGCCATGCCAAGGCGACACTCTACCACCTGAGCTACCAGCCCACAATAAAACTTGAATATGATACTATTTAAATTGTACCATTACAGTAATTAACAATTTGGTTTTGTGATATTTAAATTTAATGTTATTGGTTAAAAATAGGGGGGAAATTAAAGATGACAAATTATAGGGTAAGAAATACAGAGGAAAACGATTTTGTTGAGATAGCTGATCTGGCAGAAAAATGCAGCCCAATGGCAACCGAAAGGAACTCAATTTATCATATATTCACTAAATTTTTCAAAAGCACATCATTGGTAGCTGAGTTAGATTCTGGAGAAATGGCAGGATTTCTTTTAGGGTTTATATCCCAGGAAAATCCTGAAGAAGCATATATGCATCTTTTATGTGTTGATCCTAAAATAAGGGGTAGAGGTATAGGAAAAGCACTCGTAGAAAAATTCTTAGAACTGGCATCTTTAAAAGGCTGTAAAAGGGTTTATTTAATTACAAAACCTATAAATTGGAAGTCAATATCATTTTATAGGAATTTAGGATTCCTGGAAGAAAAAGAAGGAAATACTATAAACATTATGGGAGCCACTGCCATTAGAAATTACAATGGTATGGGAGAGCACATGGTGGTTTTTTATAAAGATATAGAATAGTACCACAAACACTTTTAAAGAGGTTTGTTCAATAGATATAAAAGACAAAAATATGAATATAATAATAAGGAATATGGTTAGATTTTTGATTTAGTATTATATTACACATATTTTATTATATTAACCTATAATTAATCTGCATTATCAAGTTATAACCCTTAAAGGCTTGGAGGAATAGAATTGGCTTTAATTGCTCATGATCATCTTCAATTAATATTAGAGGTATCTGCAATAATCTATGTGGGAATTATGTTCCTGCTGAATATTGTACCAATATCATTGAGTCTTGTGCTTTTCATAGCTCTCATTGCGGGATTAGGATTTTGTTTAATGTTTGGTATGGATGCGTTGTTTCTATTTTTACCGGTATCGCATTATGAATTTACCCATCCATATGGACCTATTGCTATACTGGCGGTAGTAACGGCTTTAAGTGCTCTGCCAATGATGAAAGAAGTTGGTATTAAAATTACTCATCTGAGATTGTTTATATACTTCATAATAGGGTTTATTACAATTTCTGGAGGTTTAATGCACAGATCATTCTTACTTCTGTGGTTTTTAGGACTTCTTATTGGATTCTTTATTATTTCAAAATCTTTCAGGCAAAAATCAGTTTTCACTGTAAAAAAGGTATTAGCAGTGGCTTTAGTAGCTGTGTTAGGTTTTGGAGCACTCGAATTTCTTTCAAAAGCACTGGATATGTCCATATTAAGTCCTCTTTTAAGGATTTCAAGAATTGAAGATTTTTCACTGCCAAGCTTATCTCTGGTTTTAAAGAATTCAACATTCTTCGGCCATCTTCAAGGATCATGTTACTGGGGCTCTGAATGTCTTGGTGGATCTGATGGATATATTTCCCTGCCAATGTCTCTGGTAATGATGTTCAGTTTACCATTCCCATTATTCTACGGAATTCTTGTATCTAAAAAGGATGTGATAGATTACATGCTGCCAGGAATATTCGGGGTCTCATTTGACTTTGGATACGGATTCTTAATTCTTGTTTTAATATGGTGTATCGCTGTTCTCTTTATAGGTTTTAAAACATTGTCCATATATCGTAAGAAAAGAGAAAACGATAATCGTAAGTATCTTGGAAGGGAGGCACTTCTTATCGGATCCCTTACAGCATTTATCTCCCAGGCAATAGTAGGGTTATTTATAATGAACAGATCCATAAATGGAACCGCGCTTTTGACATTTATTTTCTTAAGTGCAATGGTAGTAGGCCATATAATGGTTATGAAAAAGTAATTATTTAATAAAATCAATAAAAATGTAAGTGAGAAAAATGAAAAAAGCACTTATACTTTTAGGATGTCCTGAATCGCCTTCCCAAACACCAATGGCTGTTTATGTCACATACAAACTCAAAAATATGGGTTATGAAGTTACAACTGCCAGTACACCTTCTGCAATGAAGCTTTTAGAGGTAGGAGACCCGGAAGGACATTATATTGAAAAAAAAATTGATATAGATTCATGTATTGACCAATTGAGTGATGGAGCATATGATCTTCTTGTTGGGTTTATCCACAAAGATGCAGCAGTATCATATTTTGTAACATTTTACAGCATCCTCAATGTACCGTCAATTGCTATAATCTTCGAAAAAGACCCGGAAAAGCTTGAAGAGTTCGAAAATACTGTTTCAGAAAGTACAGATGCAAATATAGTGTCTGCAAGGGCTTATCATAATCCTACTCCTTTAAGAGTTAGGTTTGATAAGATGTTAAAAAAGCTGGAGAATTTATAATGTTCTGCCTTGAAACATATTTACAGGAATCTGATGATTATGACATATTGATATCAAGGGCTGGTTTTAAAGACTGTGCCAAAGTTATTGAAGAAAATGCTCCTGAAATAATCTATGTAAATGCTGGAGAAAAGATATTAGGTGCTAGAATTATTGGAATACCTCCAATTCCGGTAGGTGTAAATAAAGAAAAAGGTACAATACTTTTCCCTTACACTAAACCTTGCTATGGGACTGCTGTGGTTGAAATACCTGTTGAACAGGAAGAAATAGATAAAGTAAAGGAATTGAATATTAAGGGATGTTAATTTAATAAAATAAGGTTGTTTTCATTATTCAATTTTTTTATATGAATTTATTAAAGTTTTTAATCATCTTCTCTTTTATCCAGCAAAAATGAAGCAAAAGTAAACCCTGATCCAAGACGAACCTGACCTGCCACAGCTGCAGCTTCCAGGAGTTCATCCATATTTGCTCCAGCTTCTAATGCATTTTTCTTATGTGCTTTCACGCAGTGTTCACATTTAACTGCTACTGCACATGCTAGTGCTATTATCGATTTTTCTTTAGAAGACAATGCTCCGTCTTTCATTATTTCTGTGGCTAAATTTTTAAATGCATCGTCTAATTCTCCACTAATTGCTTCTGTAAATCTGTAAGGTCTTGGTTTTTGTTCTTCCATTTCTGTTTATCTCCTTACTTTTGAATTTTTGCGACAATTTAAAATTTATCAAGAATAATATAATATTAAGATAATAAATATTGAATGGAGTTGGGGAAAATCGCTGATTTTCCGAACCTTTCGAAATCAAAGATTTCGAATGTTTGCAAATCGGAGATTTGCAACCGGAAAAATCAGAGATTTTTTACATGCTCACAAAACTGGAAGTTTTGTGGCCGCGAAAATGAAATTTTCGCATGCCGGTGGAAACTATGTTTCCTCGGCCTCGAATGCATTGCATTCGGTGGCCCGAACACTGTGTTTGACGGCACAAAATAGAAAATTTTTGGAGGATTGATTATGGATTTTAAAGACTGCATAAAATTTGCTAATGAAACACCTGTTTGCTACCTGGCAACAGCAGAAGGAGATCAACCAAGGGTAAGGGCACTTGGATTCTGGTTTGCTGATGAAAATGGATTTTATTTCCAAATAGGAGCTATGAAAGACATGTATGGGCAACTTCAAGCAAATCCAAAAGTTGAAGCATGTTTCTGGCAGCCGGATGAAACAACAGGGACAATGATGAGGGTTGCAGGAGAAATAGAATTTGTAGATGACCCTGAACTTAAAAAGAAGGTTTTGGAAGACCGACCGTTCCTTAAAGAGTTTGGTATGACATTTGATAGTCCTGGACTTATAATTTTCCGTATAGCTAAAGGTGAAGCTTATTTCTGGACTATGGCAACCAATTTTGAGCCTAAAAAATTCATTAAATTCGGTGATTAAATATTTAAAACCAATATTTTCATTTTCTTCTTTCTACATAACATGAATTAATACCAATTGGGGTGATGTTATGTCAGAAAGAAATATTAAATTTTGGGCAAATGTTTCAACCAGGTATGATACAGCAATAGATATTATCTTAGGGGAAAATTTAAGGCCAAAAATACTGGGAAAATTAAATAAAGAAGAAAATATGGGAAAATTAATTGAATTTGGTTGTGGTTCAGGATATTTCACAAGAACATTGGCTGATAAATCAGAGAGTCTTATTTCAACTGATATTTCAGAAGAAATGCTGAAAATTGCAAAGGAAAGATTAAAAGGAATTGAATTTCAAACCATGGACTGTGAAAATTGTAAATTCAATGATGGAACATTTGATACGGCATTTATGGGATTAGTTCTTCTTTTTACTGACAATCCTCAAAAAGCCCTTAAAGAGAGTCATAGAATTCTAAAGCCTGAAGGTTCACTTATTAAAGCAGATCCGGATATTTCATATCTTTCCAGTTTTGGAAAGCTGAAATTTTTGTTTAGAACACTTGCAAATTACCGTAGAATACCACCTACAAGCCATTTCTTCACTTAACAAGAACTGTTAGATATGCTTGATAAAACAGAATTTGAAGTGGCCAATAAGGAAATTATTCGTGATGAATCTAATCCTTACAGTCTTTCAGCTAATTATATCAGATCTGTAAGCAAGAAATAAAGAAATAAATTATAGGAACGTTAGCAATAGCAAATTATCAAGTCTTAAAAACTTATTTATTCTGTTTGCTGGATATATAATGAATTGATATTTGTTACTATAGAGCATTTATAATTGAAATAGTGAGATAAAATGAAAATAACAGTACTGCTTGAAAATAGCAAATTCAAAGGCTCTAATTTAAACATAGAACATGGGCTTTCAATGTTTATAGAAAAAAATGGATTTAATGTCCTTTTTGATTTAGGAGGTTCCAAAGAATGTGGAATTAAAAATGCAGCTATACTTGGCATCGATCTTTCTATGGTAAATATTGTGGCCATATCTCATGGTCATAGTGACCATACGGGAGGATTAATGAAATTTCTAGAAATTAACAATAAGTCACAGGTTTATATTAAAAAAGAGGCTTTATATCCACATTATTCTAAACGCCCTGAGGGTATGAAATATATTGGTATGAATGGTGAAATAGTAGAAAAATATCAGGATAGGTTTATTTTTGTTAATGAAACCACTGAAATTGCCCAGAATATATTTTTAGTGCCTCAAATTAATAAAAATTATTCAATACCTTCATGTAATCAGGTTTTATTTGCTGAAGAGGATAAAAAGCTAGTTAATGACACATTTGAACATGAATTGTTCATGGTAATTGAAAATAATGATAATTTAATAATTTTTTCAGGTTGTGGACACAGTGGAATCAAGAATATTGTAGATACTGCCAAGAATTTGTTTCCAGGTAAGAAAATAGAATCAGTGATTGGTGGATTCCATCTTCAAGCAGGTAGTTTGGATTATGCATTGGCAGATGAAGAAGAAATTGAAGATATTGCGAACTGGCTAAAATCCGAAGTTTCTGGACAAATCTATACTGGACATTGCACAGGAGAACGTGGGATGAATTTAATGAAGCCAATTTTGAAAGATCGGCTTGAAAGGATTTATACTGGAATGAAAATTATCTTTTAAATTATTTTTTAATTATCTTACATTATTAAAAATTCATTTATAGTATTGGCAACATTATAGAGGATAGAGAACAAATTTTAATTTAAATCCATAATTAAATAATTTAGAGGAAAAATATGATAACTACCGTCGTGGGAAGCTACCCTCCAATACCAAGAGGACCATCATCAATATCAGAAAAACTATCAAGATTATTTGGGACATATGATGAATTGAAACCAGCAATAGAGCTTGCAGTGCGAGATCAAATAGAAGCTGGTGTTGATATTATATCTGATGGTCAGGTAAGGGAGAAAATGGTTGAAATATTCGCAAAAGCCATACCCGGCATGACTGTAGATGATAATACTCCTAAAATCATTGGTAAAATAACCTATTCTCAAGGGTCTATAGGTGCTGATGACCTTAAATTTGCAATTAAAACTGCAAAAAGAATTTCTAAACAATATGGGGAGAATCATGGTAAAGGCCTAGAAGAAGGAGTTAAAGGAGTTAAAGGAATAATAACAGGCCCTTCAACACTTGTTTTCTCATCCAGGATGGAAGGATTTTATAAAAACAAGGAAGATGCGATAATTGACCTTGCTTATGTTTTAAAACGAGAAGCTGAATATTTAGAAGCTGTAGGAGCTGTTTATATTCAAATAGATGAACCATTTCTTTCTACAGGAATGGTAGATATTAAAGTTGCAAAAAAAGCTATTGAAATCATTACAAAGGATTTATCGATTCCTAAAGCTTTACATGTTTGCGGAGATTTGACCGAGGTCTTCAACGAGCTTTTAAGATTTGATGTTGATATTATTGATTGTGAATTTACAAGTATTCCTAAAAATATGCAGATTCTTGAAAATGTGGATTTAAAAGGTAAAAAAATAGGTTTTGGATGTTTAAATAATAAAACTGATAAAGTTGAAAGTAAAGAGGAAGTAGAAAGTTTAATAAAAAAAGCAATAGATTTAGTTGGGAGAGATAATTTGATCATTGACCCTGACTGTGGAATGAGATTAAGATCAAGAGATGCAGCATTTGCAAAGCTCAAAGTGATGGTTGATGTTGCAAAAAATCTATAAAAAACAGGGATTTTTTGCACAACAAAATTAAAAATTTTGAATGTTGCAAAAAATCTATGAATGTAATTAAATTTAATATATAACAATTTAAAATATTAAAATTTACAAAATAAAAATTAAAGAGGCGGCTACCAAAATGGCATTTCAAATTGAAGTCGAAGAAATAGCAGACGGCTGGGAAACACTTGTAAGAAAAATCATGGCTGAAGGCAAGGAAATAAATGACGAAAGAGGCTCATTAACCAAAGAAATTCTAAATACGCTTGTTACAGTTACAAATCCACTTGGAAATCAAATGTCTGAAGGTTTTTACCTAAACAAAATTGCCAAAGTACAGAAGATTAGAGTGCCTGAAGGTTATTTCTGGAGCGGAGATAAGCTTGAAGTGTACTCTGAACAGTTTTTAAGCAAAGATAAGCAGGGATTTATCTATACTTATGGTAACAGGCTCAGAAAGCATTTTGAGGATATCGATCAGATTAATGTGGCTATTGATAGACTGAAAAACTGTGAAGAATCAAGGAGAGCTATATCTGTAACATGGGATCCAACTGTTGACACCAAAACCAAAGAAGTACCCTGTATGATCCTTGTTGACTTTAAAATAAGGGATGATAAGCTCCACACAACAGCTTTATGGCGTTCTCATGATATATATGGTGCATGGTTCCCTAATGCTGTGGGATTAACTCATCTGGCTAAATATGCTGCAGATAAGCTTAATGTAGAAGTAGGAACAGTTACAATTCATTCAATTAGTGCACATATTTACGAAGTTAATTTTGATGATGCTAAACAGATTTTAGGGTTATAAATAAATTCTTAATTAAAATTTGATCTTAACTAAATTTCAAAAAATCAAATAGTAAATTAATTAAGGAATAATCGCTTAAACTCCATTTACAGAACAAATTTTGTATTCATTTAGTAATATCACATATTGAGGTGAAATAATGGTAAGTGTCAATCTTGAAGCAAAAAAGACAGTAGACTATATGATAGAAAACTCAGCAGATTTAAATTTGATGGTAGAAAAGCTTGAAAACGGTTCCACAGTAATTGATGCCGGTGTAAACGTTTCCGGAAGCCTTAAAGCAGGGGAACTTTACACAAAGGTATGTCTCGGTGGACTTGCAGAAGTAGGAATCTCAATTCCAGGTGATCTCTCAGATAAATTTGCGTTACCTTCTGTAAAGATTAAAACCAATTCTCCAGCAATATCAACTCTTGGAGCTCAAAAAGCAGGATGGTCTGTAAGCGTCGGCGATTTCTTCGCACTTGGTTCTGGACCCGCAAGAGCATTAGCCCTTAAACCTGCTGAAACCTATGAAGAAATCGGATACAAAGACGAAGCAGATATCGCAATCTTGACTCTTGAAGCTGACAAATTACCTGGCCCAGAAGTCACTGATGAAATAGCTAAAGCATGTGATGTTCTACCGGAAAACGTGACAGTTCTCGTTGCTCCAACATCATCTATTGTTGGTTCAATTCAAATTGCAGGAAGGGTTGTAGAAAACGGTACCTACAAAATGCTTGAAGCACTCCACTTCGATGTTACAAAGGTCAAATTTGCTGCAGGAATTGCCCCAATAGCACCTGTTGACCCTGACGGACTTAAAGCAATGGGTAAAACAAATGACGCTGTTTTATTCGGTGGTAGAACTTATTATTATATTGAATCAGCAGAAGGTGATGACTTAAAAGAATTAGCAGAAAAATTACCTTCATCAGCATCTGCAGGATACGGAAAACCATTCTATGATGTATTTAAAGAAGCTGAATATGACTTCTACAAAATTGATAAAGGAATGTTTGCACCTGCTGAAGTCGTTATTAACGATTTAAGAACTGGTGAAATGTTTAGAGCAGGATATGTAAACCCTGAACTTCTCATGAAGTCATTTGGTTTATAATTCCGTTAAAATTAATTTTTTAACTACTATTTTTTTATTTCCTTTAAAAAAGAAATTTGATGAAATTTACACTAAATTTCATCCCTGTATTTGCTCAATATTTCCAGCACCGTTTACCTGCTGAACTACTCTTGGATTACCGATGTATTTTATTTCTCCACCACCATTTATCATTGCATTCAGTAGATCTGATACTCTTACGGTTCCCCTTCCAGCTCCGTTGATTGATAAGGTTGTTATTTTACTGTTTAAGTTGGCGGCATTGTATTCTCCTGCTCCAGAGATATCTATATTCTGTTCGTTGACATTACCTGAAATGGTCATTCTTCCCGCACCGGATATCACTATTTTAAGTGTCTGAGTATTTAAATTGGCTAAATTACCTTCACCAGCCCCATTCATGCTAATGGCTAAATTATTAGCCCTTAAACTGTTGGAATTAATTTTTCCACTTCCTGATGTATTGATGGAGTTTATATCTCGCACTGTTAAATAGATTTTAACGGGTTGTCTGGGTAAAGGCAGGGCATTATCAAAGTTTATGGTTAATTTATTGTTGTTAACGCTGGTCTTAATGTAAGGCATAAGGTTGTCGTCAGCCTGAACTGTTAGAGATTCCCTGTTTCCCTGAGTTATAATAAGTTCACCAGCACCATTAAGTTCAATTTGGTTAAAAGAGCCTACATTACGTGATTCATTTACTATTTTTCCAGATCCGGTAATGTTTTGACCTATACATCCAGATACTGCTATGATTGCAATAATAATCAAAGCTAAAGGAATAAATTTTTTCAAATGGCCTTCCTCCTAATTGTAAATTAATAATAATTTGTTGTAAGATTGACTTAAAATTTTCTAAATATTCCATTAAAAAGAGTATATTAGGCTATTGATCTTTAGAATATATTTATTCAGAAAGCCATTTTAGTATTTTTAGCTTAAATAGAACTCATACAGTTTTAAATGTAATTCTTTTTGTTTATGGTTATAAATATCTTAAAATACATAAAAAGAAATGGTGATGAAAATGGAATGCACGCTTGTGACTACAGCCCATGATGAAAGCATAACACTAAAAGCAATGGTGGAAAGTGAATGCAGTAGATGCATTGTTTTGTATCAGCACACTTTTGAAAAAGTTCCTGAATGCTCTGATGAGGATATTGAATATGTAAAAATAGAAGGCTTTCATGGGGATGCTGTTAATGAAATTGAGAAAGCTCTTGATGGTTTAATAAATGTTAAATTTTACTTGGCCAACGTACATTTGGATATCTACTTATTATATTATATTCTAATAAAAAAAGGAGATTATCCTATTTGGATATTTGATAATAATCAATTTGTGAAAATGCCCAAATAAAAAAGGAAATAATCATTCCACAATAGTTATGGCCCTCATAGGGCATGAGCCGGTGCAGAATCCACATCCGATGCATAATTGATTATCTATCCCTACACTCCAGTCTTCTTTGATGCAGATTGCTTTAACAGGACACAATGAAACACATGCTCCGCAATCAACGCATTTTTCTTCATCTCTTTTTAAAACTTTTTTAACTGGATCAACCCGTATCCCCTGATTTTCCATGTACTTAATGCCCTCATCAACTTCGTCACCTTCAAGTTCAATGAGTGCCTTACCACCCTTTGGAGTTATATTTGCTCTTAATATGTTGAAACTTATATTGTATTTCTTCATTGCATCTGAAATAATGGATTTATTCACTATATCTGGTGAAAACTTTAACCATACTCTCATAAAGACACCTCATCATTATTTTCTGCGGTTTCACCAATTAAACGGGAAATATCTTCTGCTGTAATCATTCCTTTAACTTTATTGTTTTTGTCAATAATTGGAAGCCCTGAAATCTCATATTTATCTATTCTACGTGCAATAACATCTACAGGCTCATCTTCTCTTGCTATTATTACTTTTTTAGTCATTACATCATTTAATTTTACTTTGCCTTTGGCAATAGCGTTTGCTATATCCCAGGATGTCACAATACCCATTAATTTGCCTTCATTATCCACAACAGGCAGGTGATTAATGTTATTTTGTACTAATTTTTTGGCAACATCGCTTATTTCCTCTGTAGGATGTGCAATTATCACTGGTTTGCTTTCAATGTTTTTTATAAGAATGGATGGCTTCTTAATTTCAAGAGGTTTAACTGTATATCCTTTAGAGGGCACACGATTAACTGGTTCTGTTAGGAAGAATTTTCCATTATTTATCCAGCTTTTAAGTTCATTAGCTACTTCTTCAGCCTTTTTATAAGATGAAAGTGGAGATGTTTTAATTTCCATGCCATTAATTTCGATTTTCCCTGTTTTAAGTTCTTTGTAATTGGTTTCTTTTATAACTGGACGGCTCCGTCTTGGAACTCCGTAATCTATAACATTACAGATTATATCTTCATCACTCACCGCTGTTCTTTTGGCTATATCCTCATTTAAGATAGGGATTGGTATTCCAGCCCCAACATAGAGTGTTGGTCCGTAATTTTGCATTGTGGCTCCTCTAACAAAATCGCTGCTCATCTTTTTCATGTCACCCATGAGCATTAATGTTCCAGCAGAGCCAACAGGCACGCCATTTCTACGTTCTCCTTCTGTGGAATGTTGGGTTCCCTCTCCAAGTACATATCCTTCGCCTCCACAGAGGAATATTCTTGTTCCTAATCCTATTGTTTCAAAATATGGATCATTAAGGAGAGGACTTAATTGACCAGCGCTTGAATAGCTCACATTTCCAAAATTAGGAAGTAGAGTTCCCATATATGTGTAAAGGGTTTCATCTGTTGAGTTGGTGGCAACAGCATAGTTTTGATAACAGTTTCTGGGGTTTACCATTGTGGCCTGGTTCAATTTATCTATATCAATAATGGTTTCTATTTCTTTTCTTGGATAACAGTCTGTTCCATATGCTTCCACAACTAGTTCAATTTCCTTACCTTTTATAATATCTTCAATCAGGTGTGCTCCACCATATTCCATGCCTATTTGGGGATTTCTGTTTAATTGAGTAGCTCCTATGTATGCATCAACAGCTGCAAGCCCTGAATAAGCTTCGACATTGTTTAAAAATGTCCTGTTCATTTTAATAGGGGGATCTGAATGACCGAAGTTTAAAAATGCTCCTGAAGAACACATCGCACCAAAAGTACCTGTAGTTACAACATCAACTTCCTCTGCCGCAGCTTTTGAGCCGTTTTCCCTGACATATTCTGTCATCTCTGCTGCAGTTAAAACAACAGCATTTCCATTTTCGATTTTTTGGTTGATTTCTTTAATGGTCTTCATTTAAACACATCCCTTGTTTTCAAAAACAAATGTATTCCCCAAATACATATGTTTGAGGGCTATAAATTTATAAATTTAAATAAAATGATAAAATTAGTTCCATTTTCTGCATAAATCTTTTATTTATGTTCCAATTTTGTATTGGGGACAGTAACAGAAATTTTTTAAGTCAAATTTTATCAAATGTCACATCTACTTGGATTATTAAGATATGATTTAACGTTTTATATAATTTAATTTTTTTCAGTATATACTTTTACTTTAGTCATTCTATAACGATATATTACAAGAAGATCATAAATAATAAGTAAATTTATAGTTAAATTTCATTTTTAATAGATTAAACATTAAAATAAGGGTTATGAATAAATTAAAGGTAGATAATATGGCAGATCAGATGGATATTGATTTATTTAAGAGTATGCTTAATAAGATAGAAAATAAAGTTGATTATGCTGATATTAGAGTCAGCGATAGCCAGAATACATCTATTACAATGAAGGATGGTAAAATCCAGGAAATCAGGTCAGGATCTGACTTTGGAAGTGCCATTCGAATTCTGAAAGATGGGGCGTGGGGCTCTGCATTCACAACGGACCTTACAAGAATGGATGAGATGATAGATACTGCCCTGAAACTTTCCAGCGCATTAAAAAGCGATGTTGAACTGGCTGAGGTTCAACCTCAAGTTGATAATGTTAAATTAAAAGCAAAAATAAGGCCTGCAGATGTACCTATCGAAGAAAAAAAGGGAATCATGACTGAAGCCAATCATGCAGCCACAATTCCAAAGATTGTTAGTACTACAGTAAGCTATGTTGATGCAGAAGGAAGAAATATTTTTTTAAGTACAGAAGGAGCTTCAATAACAACAGAAGAATCAAGGGTGGGCATGTTTTTAAATGCAGTAGCGTCTTCAGAAAATATAATCCAGTTTGGACATACCAGCACTGGAGGAGCTCGTGGATTCGAAGTGCTGAAAAATGAAGATATTGAAAAATTTGGAAGAAAAGCAGCAGAAAAAGCGGTAAGGCTTTTGGATGCAGGTTCACCACCTTCAGGGAGATTTCCGGTGGTAATGGACTGTGAACTTTCTGGTGTGTTTATTCATGAAGCTTTAGGCCATGCTTCAGAGGCGGATTTAATTTTACAGAATGATTCAATACTTAAAGATAAAATGGGAACTCAAATAGGATCATCTCTTGTTACGATAATAGATGATGCCAGTATGGATGCTTTTGGTTATTATCCTTACGATGCAGAAGGAGTAAAAACAGCTGAAAATGTCCTGGTTAAAAATGGTGAACTGGTATCTCTTTTAAGTTCAAGGGAGACTGCTTCAAAGCTTGGTATATCTTCATCTGGAAATGCAAGATCTAAAGTTGGAGACCAGCCAATTGTCAGAATGAGTAATACTTATCTTAAACCGGGTGATTTGGAGTTTGAGGAATTAATTGAAGATATAAGTGATGGCATATATCTTAAGGGATCCAGAGGCGGTCAGGTGGATACAGGAAAAGGTATTTTCCAATTTAATGCCGCTGAATCATTCAAAATAGAAAATGGAGAACTAAAGGATCCATTAAGAGATGTATCTTTATCCGGAAATATTCTGGAAATCCTGAACCATGTGGACGGTCTGGGTAAAGACTTCAAAATGGGTGTGGGCTTTTGTGGAAAGGCAGGTCAGGCAGCTCCAGTTGGAGATGGAGGACCTCATGTAAGAGTTAGCGAAGCTACCGTGGGTGGATCAAGCTAAATTGTTAAATTTAAATTTTTTTAAGGGGGTAAAGTGATGATATCAGAAGAAGAAGGAAAATTTTTGGTAAAACTTGCAAGAGAATCTATAGAAACATATATTAAGGATAGAAAAATCATCAATGTTCCTGAAGATACTCCAAATACTCTAAAAGAGGATATGGGGGCATTTGTAACCCTTAATAAGGATGGATTACTCAGGGGATGTATTGGATATCCTGAACCGGTTAAACCACTTGTAAATTCTGTAATTGAAGTTGCAATATCTGCTGCAGTAAATGATCCTCGTTTTTCTCCTGTAAACTCCAGCGAACTTAATGATCTTGAAATTGAGGTAAGTGTATTAACAAAACCTCAACTTATTGAAGTGGAGAGACCTGAAGAATATATGGATAAAATTGAAATAGGAAAAGACGGCCTTATTATAGAAAGAGGACCTTATAGGGGTCTCTTACTTCCTCAGGTTGCTGTAGAAATGGGATGGAATGTAGAAGAGTTTCTATACAATACTTGTGTTAAAGCTAACCTTCCAGCAGATTGCTGGCTGTATCAGGACGTTAAAATCTATAAGTTTAATACTGAAATTTTCAATGAATAATTTAAACGCTAAGGCAAACTTTGATGAATTTCATTACCTTTTAATGAACTCACTATTAATTGATATTAGATAGTTTCTGATTTTTTTTCTTCTATTAATTTCAGTATATCGTCTTCTGCTTCCTCGCTTAGAGTTTCAGATGCTTTGGGAAAAAGTTCGTTTTCCTCACGTTCTACATGTTTTAAAATTATATTATTAAGTTCCTTTAGATTTTCCATCCAATCTTTATCCCCCTGACGAGCATTATCTAGATATTGAAGTTTTCCCCATGCAAGATCGTGTTCATATTTATTTTTTTTAACCATTTCCTCATCTACAAATTCCATTGGAGGATAAAGGAAATTTTCTTCCCCTATCATATGTGCCTCTAATTGTTTTTTTATCTCCGGAAATTTTGAAGTGTTTCCTGTCTCGATTGTTTCCTTGAATAATTCCTTTACGTTTTCATGATCCTCTTTTAAAGCTTTATAAACATCTCCTTTGGTCAAATTGAAAACCTCCATTTTTTTAATACATATGTTAACAAATATTAATAAATTTGTTCAAATTAATATTAATTAATCCGTTTATAATTAAAAATTAGAGTCCTTTAAAAATGATAAACGACAATATAAACATTGAAAAATATTGAAAATTACATTGATAAATCATAAATGTTATTTTAATGATATATTTATTTAAAAAAATAGCGAAAATTCTTTAAATTAATATAACAAATTTTAAATGACATTTTTAAACTTAAATATCAAAATTGCTGGTTTTATAAAGGCAAATATCAATTTTATAATTTTTAAATTAAATCAAAAAGTGATTATATGTTTATTCCAACTGTACCAACTCCTGACGAAATATTAGATAAAAGTTTTAGCAGGGCTAAGAAAGCCGCCAACAAAGTAAGAACATCAAAAATTCCACGTCATCAAAAAGCCAAAAGAATTGAAGAGGCAAGAATAAAAACAGCATGTCAAGTTACTAAAGATACTTTGAACAACTTACTGGACAAAACTCCCCAGGTAGAAAGCATGCACATGTTCTACCAGGACTATATCGACGTTATGGTAGGTGTTGATCAACTTAAAAAATCTCTTGGAGCTTTAAATTGGGCTGTAGGAGTTATTAACAAGTTTGAAAACGAGTATGTTTTTAAAGTAAGAAGATCAAGACCAGAAAACGCGGCAAATGTCAGAAAAGCAGCATTTGGTAGAATCTCGTCTGTAGTGCGTCAAATTGAAGATGAACTCGATTTTTTAAATTATGTAAAGGGAAAGCTTCGAAACATGCCTACAATTGATTTTGAAGCTACCACAGTGGTTATAGCAGGTTTTCCAAATGTGGGAAAATCTACACTTCTTCGCCAGATTACTCCAGCCGAGCCTAAAGTTGCAGATTATCCTTTCACCACTCACGGAATTCAGATAGGACACTTTGAAAGAAAATGGAAAAAGTATCAAATTATTGATACTCCAGGACTTCTTGATAGGCCAGTAAGAGATATGAATAACATTGAACTCAGGGCAATGGTGGCTCTGGAACACTTAGCTGATGTTATTTTATACATTTTCGATGCCTCTGAAACTTCTGGTTATCCACTTGATGCTCAGATGAGGCTTTATGAGGAAATAGAACATATTTTTGAAACACCCATAATAAGTGTTTTTAACAAGATGGATTTGGTAGAAAATAATAAGTATTTAGAGAAATATATTAGTAAATTAGATGAATCTTTAATGATTTCAGCCTCAAAAGGGTCTGGTGTAGAATTAATAACTAAGAGACTGGAGGTTGAGAAAACCTGAAAGGTTTTCGAACCTTTGGAAATCCCTCAAAAATCTATGATTTTTGGGGCGCAAAAAACTTGTTTTTTGCAGCTTCGATTTCCAATGCCCGAACACTTTGTGTTCGGCGGCACAAAATTTTAAAAAAAATTTGAGGTTCTAAAAAAATCCTAAATGATTTTAGAAAATACTTAGTATTTTTCTAACTGGAGAAAACTCTCGAAATTCGTAGAATTTCAGAGCACAAACACTTTGTGTTTGTAAGCTCTGTTTTCTCCGCCACAAAATTGTAAATTTTGTAGGCTCCCAAAAAATTCATTATAAATTTTTTGAGGATTTTTCTGAACCCCAGATATGGAATATTTGGAGGGAATTTAATTATGGAAAAAAAGGTAATTAAAACTAAGAAAGAATTAGAAATGGAAAAGGGTGAAGGAAAAGAAGTTAAAATGGAAAAAGAGGTTGAAGAAGTCCCAGTTGAAACAGAAGAAACTACTACTGAAGAAGCAGCACCAGTCGAGAAAAGATTAGAAAAAGGTAAGATGACCGCCCAAAAGATCTTTGAAGATATGATAAGTACATTCCGTGAAAAGCAGGGTGATTTTGAAAAGGCAATGTCTGAATACACAGCTTCATCTGCAAAATTAGCAATGGATGTGGTAGAGACTGAAAATGACATTGTGGTAAAGGCAGATCTTCCAGGTGTAAAGAAAGAAGATATTGTAATTGACCTTACAGAGGATTCACTGGAAATAATGGCCATATTTGAAGATGAATCAGAGTTTAAGGGTGATAATTTCATTAAAAAAGAAAGAAGATATGGAGAATCTAAAAGATCAATTAGTTTGCCACAAATGGTCAAAATCGAAGAAGCAAGTGCTAAATTTGATAACGGTGTTTTAACAGTTACCATTCCAAAAGAAGAAAAGAAAAGACATACATTATCAGTAGAATAAAAATATTTCTATATTTTTCCTTAAATTCATTAAATATTAAATTAATTTTTTAATTACAGAAATTTATTTTTATTATTATTTTTTAATTTTAGCTAAGAATTTCTTAATTTACAGTTTATATTTGGATCGGGAGGAAAAAGATGGATAAAAAGCCCAGAAAATTTGATCATGAAAAAATAATTTATTTTACAGTTGATTTCGCTTTGGATATTATTAAAAACGTAGCCAGGGGCTTATCCAGAGAACTGGAGAAAAAAATTGATAATTATTCGGGTACTCCTGAAAATGAGTTAATAGAAACCTCAAAAGATTTAATAGCCCGTATAAAACTTCCAGGAGTCCCTAAAGAAGATATAGACATAGATTTAACTGAAAAAAAGCTTAAAATTAAAGTAGGCCATGTTGAAACAGATACAGTAATAAAGTACAGAGGACTTAATAATAAATTAAAGAAAGAAATAGTGCTTCCAAAGAGGATTGTAGTGGAAGAATCATCAGCTGACCTTGAAGATGGTGTATTAACTGTTAAAATGCCTAAAAAAGTTAGAAGAGTTAAATATGAGGTCCCTGTTGACTAGTTTATTGTATTTATGGTTGATTCAGGATTTTTAGTTTTAATAATTTGAATATAAATAATAAATTTTAGTTTAGAGGGTTATTTTCAGTACCTTACTTTCCCAATATGTCTTGTAGCACCAGGATCTTCACCGTTGAAATGTGCAAGATAATAAATAAACCATTCAAGCGGAATTACGAGTGCAAAAGGAGACATCAATGGGTTCATGTCTGAATAATCTTTCATATTATAAATAAGAGATTTGGTCTGGAGCTTTTCACAGAATTCAATAGATCTTATGGTCATTTCATCTCCAGGATAATCAGCATTTAAAAATACAACTGGAACATCTTTTTCAGCTCTTTCAATTAATCCATGCCTGAATTCTCCAGAATATAGGGGACATGCATGCTTAAGAGCTCCTTCCATGAACATGGTCATTGCAAGTTTGTAGGCCAGTCCATAATTTGGCCCGCTTCCCATACAATAAAATATCTCATCATCCTTGAATTTTTCAGCCAGTTCCATGTTTTCCTCTTCAGTTTTTTTAATTAAACCTTCACTGATTGATGGAAGTGCTTCAATGTTTTTTAAAATTTCTTTTTTTGTGTCATCTCCAGGCCCTTTCATGCTGAATAAAATTTCATAAAGGCTCATAAGCTGTGTTACATACGTTTTAGTTCCGAGAATAGCTTTCTCTGTACCTCCTCTTGTAACTACAGTGTCGTCAGCCTCTTTAATCATAGTACATTGTCCTTCATTGGTTATAGATACTGTATAGATATCTTTTTCCTGTGCTGCTCTTAAAGCTGCTACAGTATCTGCAGTTTCACCAGATTGAGATGCTAAAAGAGCTCCTGAATTCTTATTTTCAGTTTTTTTGTTATAAAAAAACTCATAGCCAGTATAAACTTCTATATTTTTGTCTGAGATGAAATCAATGGCACTTTTTGCAGAATAACATGTTGAAAGGGAACTACCGCATCCCAAAAGATATATCTTTTCAAATTCCTCGAACTTCTCAGCAATTTCCCGCATATGGGATTTTTCTTCCTTTAGAGTATTCTTTAAAGCTTTCGGCTGCTCTAAAATTTCATCATACATTTTATATCTCATTATTTTCCCTCAAAAGCTTTGAATTTGATGTATTATTTCAACTCAATACTTGTATTTTTATTATTTATTTAAAATTTCAATTTTTTCCATGTATTTTGAGTAAGTATCATCCAAACTTTCTCTGATAACTCTGGTATTTGCTGTAGCGCCTATAAACGTGGTTTCAAATTTGAATCGGGGTACTAAATGGATATGAATATGTTTGATGTGTTGTCCTGCTACTTCACCGAGGTTAACTCCAATATTTACTCCATCTGGTTTTATAACATCCCTTATAAGTAAGATTGCTTTTTGTACATTTTCAAATAAATTTTTAAGATCATTTGGATCTAATTGAGTTAAATCAGTGTAATGTTTTGTTGGAACAACTAAAAGATGGCCCTGGGTGTATGGTGCTATATTAAGAATTACCATACTTTTTCCATCATTGTAAAGCACATTCTTTGAAACTTCTGGGTCACCTTCAGCCATTGCGCAAAATATACATGATATTTCCGGATTTTTTTGATGAGATTTTTCTACAGGTGAGGTAAATAAAACTTTATGTCCATCATTTGTATTAAAAAGTTTTGAAATGCAAACAGCCATTTTTGCTACATCAACTGCATCTGTGCCTATTAATGAAATGGATGGCTCTTTACCCCATGCCCCTTGATGATATATTACATCAGGAACATCTCCAATCCTTTTAATTGCAGCTTCAACCCCCCATGGGATTGTACCACCTTCAACTTCCCTTATATGCTGGGGTTCGTCATTCCTATCATAAAATGAGACTTTAAGGCCTAATTTTTCGCATATATTGATTATTTTTTTATCAAATTTGATGTTCACAGCGCTTCGCTTTGAAGGGTCATGTTTCATGATAGATAAGACTAATCTGGCCATGTGAGATGATACCCCAAATTCTGGTTCCATAAAAGCTCTTGGTTTACCATGCACTGTTGTTATACGTCCTGGAATACCTGCAACATCGTTAATATCCTTTGCATTTTCTTTTGCCATTACTATATTGCTTCTAACTTCTGGAATAAATGCAGCGAAGTCTTCGTTATTCTGCAGAATTTCAACTGCCATTTTAAGATTCTCTATTTCCATGTATAATAAATATAAATTTAATAAAATATAAGAGTTAGGATTTAGGGAAGTAAGGGCTGTTTAAGGCTTAATAGCTTTTTTAACTGACATAAAATATTTATTACATGGATATTTTTAGCTAAAAAATTAATTTAGGATATTTAATTAAACGAGTTAGTACAAGCATAAAATCCGATGAATGATATTATATAGAGCATAAATCCTGATAATTAAACTCAAAATTGAAATATGATTTGTAAATAAATATTAATACTGTATTAACCATTTAAAATGATTGATAAGACGATAAATTTTAAATATCTCTCTATAAATTAATCTATAATGACTCTAAATAGAATAAAGGACATTAATAGTGTTTTATTATGAATTTAGAATCAAAAATTATATATACTCTACTTAAATTATTATATTATGTCTAAATTCCATTAATCATATTTTTTTTGGAATAAATTGGGGGCGATAAGATTAAACGACAAATTTTAGCCACATGCTTTTTTATATTCGTGGTTTTTACAATAATTGGAAGCGTATCTGCTGAGGATGGATCAACTTGTTCAACAGACACTTCATTGGATAGCATCGCGCCAACTATTGAAGGTATAAATCCAGCGAATAATTCTGTCAATGTCCCTGTTGATACGGTAATTAATGTTACTTTCAGTGAACCTATACAGGAAGGAAATACAACTATTGAGCTTAGAAACAGTACAGGAGCACTAATTCCTATAACTACATCAATCAGTGATAACATATTAACAATAACTCCTGTCAGCAGTTTAGCCAGAGGTGTTGAATATACTGTACTTTTTAATGAAAATAGTGTAAAGGACTTATCAGGTAACGGAGTAGAATTTTATACAAGCACTTTTACTGTTGTTCCTTTAATGAAAGCGTACTGGATGTGGGGATCTGCTGTTGCGGGGGCTGATGTTACAGATCTTTCTAATAAAGGAATCACCGATTTATTTGTTTTAACAAGGGGAACCACAGGTAAATCTTATCTCAATGAATTACAGCTAGCAATAAGTAAATTTCAACCAGCAGGAATAAAGGTCCACGCATGGATAGTTTGTTTTAAAGATTCTAATGGTAATTTTGTAGATCCATCAGGTTACTACAGTTACACCAAAAAAGTCTATGTTAAAACAATTAAGTACTGGGGCAAAAAGAAAGTAGCATATAAAGTCTGGAAGAAAGTAAAATGGAAAAAAATCGGTAAAAGATGGAAATACAAGTGGATAAAAGTTATTAGATACAGATGGAGAAAAGGATGGATATATCAGCCAGTTTACAGTTACGTCACAGAAAAAGGATACAGTCAGAACTTCAACAATTATCTAGTTGATTATATTAAAGCAATAACTATTAACTACAAGGTTGATGGAATTCATCTTGATTACGTTAGATATTCAGGAGTGGCAAGTAAAAATCATGCTGCATATCAGGAACCCGGAGGAGAGGTTGCAGCAATAAATGCGGTTACTGGATTTGTTAGCAGAGTCAATGCTGCCATTAAATCTATTGAACCTGGAATACTCCTTTCAGCAGCAGTAATGCCTGAATGCTCCACAAACGCAAAGTACTATGGACAGGACTACACAAAACTTGCCGACTATCTTGACTTCTTTGTACCTATGGCTTATGAAGGAAATTACAATGCAAATAATGCATGGATTACAAGTGTTACAAGTTACATAGTTGCTCAAGCAAAAGGAAAGCCAGTATACTCAGGTTTAACAACATACTGGTCAGACAGTGACACCAGGGTTTTATCAAATGAGGAATTGGATGCAGATGCACAAGCAGCAGAATCAGGCGGTGCAGATGGATTTGTACTTTTCAGATATGGAATAGGGGCTTATGTGCCTGATTGGCCGGCCTGAAACTGAAAAGATCATAGGAAAGATAGAAAATTGGAAGCAATAGAACAAAAAATACTCAAATTCTATATGAATTTGAGAAAAATTTCTTTTTTTATTAAATTTTATATATTTTATAATAAATATTAAATGAAGACTAATTAATACATATTTCAATTAAAGAGTTTATAATAACTGAATAAAAATCTTAAATAATTATAATAAATAGAATAACTACTTTTTAAATGTTTTTTTCAGCGCCTTAAATAAAAAAAGAATACTTAATTACTCTTTTCTAGAAATTTAAATCAAAAGATTTATATGTCTCCCACAACGATCATATTATGTCAATAACTCCAAATCGGTGTGACTGACATCTGGAAAAACTGGGAGGCAATATTAATGAAGCGACTTTTGTTGCTTGTGATGCTCCTCTTATTGAGCGGGGCATTGCTTAATGTAACAGATATATATGCCGCCACAGAAAATTCACAGAATCCAGAAACAAACATAAACTCAAATATTGTACAGGAAAACCTATTAGAAACTCAAAATGATGAGAATATTCAAAATACTACAGGAGTTGTGGAAAACAATACAACAGAACCTGTAAGTAACTTAACAGAGGAAAATCTACAGATATCTGAGAATACTTCAAATTCAAGCCAAGAAACACAAAATACACATAACAGCACTAATTTAACTAACGTTCAAGATTCTAACGACGCCGCAGGAGATGAAATATATAAAAATGTTCACGGGATATGGCTAAAAGCCGAAGATGTGAACAAATTAGATATAGATGAGATCAAAAAAGCAGGGATTACTGATATATTCATTAAAGCTAACATACTCACGACACCAACATACCAAAACGTGCTAAAAGCACTTTTAGATAAACTCAAAAGCACAAATACCAATGCAAGAGTACATGCATGGATCACATGCTTCAAGGATTCGAATGGAAACTGGATAGATCCACAGGGAAAATTCAGTTATACAGTAAAAGTTCCATATACAGTAGCTACTAAGGTAGCTTACAAAAAATCCTGGTATAAAACCTGGTATAAATATTGGTATAAATATAAAGGCAAATGGAAGTACAAATGGAAGTACAAGTGGAATTACAAATGGCTATATAAAACTCAATACACCACCACATACAAATATGAAACAAAAACCGGCCAAAGCACTGCATATGTGGATGGATTAATAAAATCAATCACTGATATAGTAAAAAATTATGGCATTGATGGAATCCATCTTGATTACATTCGTTATTCCGGATCCGGCGATAATGCCGCCTATCTACATCCGGGAGGAACAGAAGCAATAACCTCATTTGTTCAGAGGGTAAATGTTGCTGTGAAAGCAATTAAGCCTAAAGTGGCAATTTCAGCGGCTTTAATGCCTGAATGTTCCACAAACGCGAAATACTACGGACAGGACTACACAAAACTTGCACAATACCTTGATTTCCTTGTTCCAATGATTTACAAGGGAAATTATAAAAAGGATTCTGCCTGGATTGGTACAACAACAAAATGGATTGTTGAACATTCTGGGGGAAAACCGGTGGTTGCAGGACTTCAAACCTACCGTTCAGACAATGATCTAACCCAGATACCTGCAAATGAATTAAATGAAGACATAGCAGCAGCAATCAATAATAAAGCATCTGGATATGCATTATTCAGATATGGGTTGATTGAGGAGGATTTCTTCAATCAAGGTGATAGTACAATTAAATTCACCATAAGTCAAATTCAAAGCGCAGCAGCAAGTATCAAATCATACATTGAAACAAACCACAGACTACCAAATTATGTTACAATCGGTACAAAGCAGGTTTTAATGCCTGAAATGTTAAGGTTGATGACTTTAAGTGTACTTCAGTTGAACAGCAGTATTAAAACCTCATTAACACTTAAAAATGTCGATTCACCTTCAGATCCAACTGAAAGCACTGTAATAGGGGAAATAACCTTATCAGAATATCTAAATATTGCTCAAAGAATTAAGTCTTATATAGACTCAAATGGTGCTGCACCAAATCATGCATCAAGTTCTTTAGGAAATATTGGATATGAATCAGCCATTTATATGTATTCCAAGATATTGGGCTTTTACAATAGTAATAACCGGTTACCAAACTATGTTACAATGAACATTTGGAAGGAAACTTCCATACCATCAGATCTTGAAAAATATTTGAATCCTACCAAAAACTGTCAATCAGACAATGCTAAAATCATAGCACTGGCAGCTTCACTTACACAAGGGACAAGTTCAACCTATGATAAAGGTTTAAAAATCTTTAACTGGGTAAGGGATAATTTGAGCTATTCCTTTTACTACAATACCAAATACGGGGCGGTGAACACATACCTGAACAGAGAAGGAAATTGTGTTGACCACTCGCATTTGTTGATTGCACTGGCAAGAGCAGCGGGAATTCCAGCAAGATATATGCATGGAACTTGTAACTTTACAAGTGGAAATGTCTATGGACATGTCTGGGCACAGTTATGGATAGATGGAAAATGGTATGATGCCGATGCGATAAGCTCTAAAAATACGTTGGGTGTCATTAATAACTGGAACAAGAATACAGTAGTCATGAAGGGTAATTACATAGAATTACCTTTCTAATACTTTTTTTTAAATCAGGAACTAACATTATTTTTGAGTATTAGGTCCAGATTATGAAATAAAATTAATAATCATTTAATACTAAATTTAAATATTAAATCATTTTATTAAGTATTATATTAATTTTATGAGTTATATTTATTTTCTGGTTTTTTAACGGTTAATTATGGTTTTAACCTTGTTATTCATAAATTAATGCACTTTAAAATTAATTTAAGCGGTAATGAGTTAAATAACAGAGATATGTTCTGGGAAGTCATTAAATATAACTCAATATAAATAATTAAATGTTTAAAATATCTATATATTGGCCTATTTTTGAATTTAAACCTATAAACACTTGATTATTGATTAAAAATTGAAATATAAATTGATAAAAACTTATAAATAGCTAAATTTATTAGAATTTGGTTTTGGATGATATAATGTATAACGAATGTTAATGGATAACAAAGACCAATAAATGCAAATAATAAAACGCTATTAAAATGTTTTAAATGTTAAAAAAAGCTATATATTCCCTTTATTTTTGATTTTAGACCAAAAGATTTATATGTTTAATAACACTATCCTCACTTGTAAATAAAATACCTTTAATTTAGGGTTTATTTACAATTTGGATAAACAGGAGGCGGTATAATCAAGCGACACTCGTTGCTTGTAATGCTACTTATTTGCGGCATGTGTATATCTACAGTTGGTAGTACATTTGCTGCTGCTGAAAGTCAGCAAACAGCGGAAAATATCGTAAATTCCAGCTTAAATAATGAAAATACAGCAAATATCCAATACCCAGTGGATAATGTAGTCTCAAAGGAAACTCAAAATACGATACAAGAAAAGAATGCAATTCAAACAACAAACAATAACCAAAATACTCCAATAAACACTGAAACCAGTGAAGATGAGCAGTTAGAAACTTCGAGCATAACACAACAAAATATCCAGAATAATACATCTTTAAACAGCCAAAATACAGTAACTGAAGAGGCAAACAAACAAAACGCAGATTTATCTGCATTAAATAGCAACCAAAATTCAGTAGATACAGTTTCAGATTCAGCGCAAAAAAAAGAATCCATACAAGATTCAGTGAATTCAGGAAATTTACAGGCTGCAGCAGGGGAAACATACGTTAACATTCGTGGCATCTGGCTAAAAGCAGAAGATGCAAGCACTATTACCTTGAGTGAACTTAAGAATGCAAATATAACCGATATATTTGTTAAAACAAACAGAATTTCAACTCCAACATATGAAAGCGTATTGAAGGACATCCTGGGAAAATTCCAGAATTCAGGAATTAGAATCCATGCATGGATCACGTGTTTTAAGGATGCAAATGGTAACTGGATTGATCCAGCCAATACCACTCAAAGAAGCACTCTATTGAACTTCATAACTGACATCACTAAAAATTATTCAATAGATGGTATTCATCTTGATTATGTGAGATACTCAGGAGTTGGCGAAAATGCAGCTAAAATGCATCCTGGTGCAACAAACACAATAACTTCATTTGTAAAGGACGTATACAATACAGTAAAATCCATCAAACCGAAAGTAGCTGTTTCAATGGCAGTAATGCCAGAAGGAGCTAACAACGCAAACATTTATGGTCAAGACTACAAAGCACTTGCACCTTACCTTGATTTCATTGTTCCAATGATTTACAAGGGAAACTATGGACAGGACACCTCATGGATTGGTTCAGCTACAAAATACATTGTTGATCAAGTAGGTGGGAAACCGGTGGTTGCAGGACTTCAAACATACGTTTCAGACTATGATACATCATTGTTAACTGCAGATGATTTAAATCAGGACATTAAATCGGCAACAGAAAACGGCGCATCTGGATATGCACTGTTCAGATATGGAATGGTCAGTCAGGATTTCTTAAAGCCACCAAGCTTTACCTTAAGCCAGATTAAGGACGCTGCCAGTAAAGTTAAAGCGTTTATTGAAACCAACAAAATGCTTCCAAACTTTGTAACCGTAGGTACAACCCAGGTTAAAATATCAGACTTCCTTAAACTAATGACAACAAGTGTTTTACAATTGAACAGTGGAAAAACAACAACAATAACACTCCAGAATGTTTTTGCCCCTACAGGTTCTACAGGATCATTTGTAAGTGGAAACATCAATAAAGCAGGATATCTGGACATTGCAAACAGAATAAATACATTTATCAGTACCAATGGTGCAGTACCGAATTATTCTACAACTAAACTTGGAAAGATTCCATATGAATCTCTGGTTTACATGTACGCTAAAATCCTGAACTTCTCTAAGACAAACAATTATCTACCAAATTACGTTTCAATGAATCCAGCGATGAAAATAGCCTCACCAAAAGTGAGTACAATTTCAACAACAACTTTCAGTTTAGATCAGATTAAAAAAGCAGCGACAAGCGTTAAAACGTACATTGAGACCAATAAAGCACTTCCAAATTATGTAACAGTTGGTAATGAACAGGTTAAAATGACTGACTTCTTAAGATTGTTACTGATTGGAACAATTGAAATTAATGATGGATCAAAAGCGCCAGTATCACTTAAAACAGTAAAAGCTCCAGTAACCCCAAGTGAAAGTATTAATAATGGAACAATAGACGAAACAGGATATATTGACCTTGCAAAAAGAGTAAAAGCGTTCATTGATGCAAATGATTCAATACCCAACCATGCTACAACCATTCTTGGTGAAATGAAATATGAATCTTTAGTTTACATGTTTTCGAAGATACTCAGCTTCTACAATACCAACAGCAGACTTCCAGGTTATGTTTCAGTGGATCCATGGAGCAAGGTTTCAACATCTAGCATGCAGGTGCCAGATGAGTTACAGAAATATTTAGCAGCCACAGCAAATTGTCAGGTGACCAATGCACAGATTAAATCACTTGCAGCATCAATAACAAGTGGTAAAACTTCTGCATACGATAAAGCAGTGGCAATATTCAACTGGGTAAGAGACAAAATAGGTTATTCCTTTTATTATAACACCAAATATGGTGCAGTAGGAACTTTAAATGCAAGAACAGGAAACTGTGTGGATACAGCACATCTTGTTATTGCTCTTTCAAGAGCTGTAGGTCTACCTGCCATGTATGTCCATGGTAGTTGTCGGTTTACAAGCGGCAACGTATATGGACACGTTTGGGCCAGAATATGGGTAGATGGCAAATGGTATGCTGCAGACGCAACCAGTTCCAGAAACACCTTTGGAGTTGTAAACAACTGGAATACAGCTACATACACTTTAAAGGGTACATATGCTTCATTACCTTTCTAGGTGGGAGTATATGTCTCAATTTTTTTTAAATGGTGATAACCAATAAATTAGTCAATGCCTTTAGAATTCCGTTCATCAAAATTAATTACGTATTTGGTCCCATTGTATCTTTGAACTTCTATTGTACCATTCAGCTGATCTACAAGGGCATTTACTAATTGTAAGCCCAATGTTTTTGTATTATTTAGGTCTATATCACGGGGTAATCCAATACCGTCATCGCTAATAATTAATCTAAATCTATCCTCATTTTTTGAAAGTTTCATGTAAACATTTCCCCCATTCTTTTCATCTGAAAAAGGATTAGTTTCAGGATTATGGATGTCGGGAAATGCATGTTTTAAAATATTGGATATCAATTCATTGATTATAAGGCTGCAGGGGATTGCAGCATCAATATCGAGGTAAATTTCTTCGATTTCAATGTTTATATTTAACAAATTTTTATTGATTCTGTAGGAACGATAAAGTTCATTGATCAGACTTTTGACATATTCATCAAAATTAATTCTTGCAAGACTATCTGATTGATATAATTTTTCGTGCACTAGCGCCATTGCCTTAATACGTCCTTGACTTTCTTTTAAAAGGTTTAAAGCCCCTTCATCATCCAAATATCTTGACTGTAGATTCAGTAAACTGGAAATTATTTGCATATTATTTTTAACACGGTGATGAATTTCCTGTAAAAGGATGTTTTTTTCTTTCAAAGACTTTTTAAGCATTTCTTCTGCTTTAACGCTGTCAGTAATATCTGTTATGAAACCTTCTAATATTGGTAATTCTTCTTCATTGGAATATACAAATCTGCCCTGTTCCCAAACATATTTTTCTTTTGAATCTGCAGTTTTTATTCTATAAATAATTTTAAATGCTTTATTGTCTTTTAGAGATTTCTGGATTTCATTCCAAACATATTCACGGTCATCAGGATGTATTATATCATTGAAAGAAATTTTTTTATTCATTAACAAATCTTCAACTGGATATCCTGTTAATTCCAGACAACCCTCACTTACAAATATCATTGTCCAATGGGGGTCATTTCTGCATTTATATGCAACACCGGGTAAATTACTTATCAATGTTTCAAGGGTCCTCTGTTTCTCTTTTAAAGCTGTTTCATACGATTTTCGTTTGTCTATGTTGGTAATTATAATTAATTTTCCAAAGGGAACACCAAAATTTTCATATAGGGGCGTAATCCTAACTTCAACCCATAAATGATTTTTTAAGAGAATTTCATGACTTTCTATATTTGAATTTAAATAAAGAGATTTTATTTGCTCTTCTTTTTCAAAAATATCATCAAATTTTTTACCTATATCGTTTGAAGTTATTTGAAACATCTCTTCTGCAGGTCGATTAATTTCAACCAGGATATCTTCAGCATCAAACACCATAAATCCATTGGTCATGTTATTAAAAAGATTTTTGTGGGCTAATGGTAAAATATTAAGTAATTGAAATTTAAAAACGGCCATGGCAGCTAATAAACTTGTTAAACAAAAGGCAATAGGTGTTAAATCAATAAGTGCAGGTAAATTTCCTGTTAGATAAATTATATTAATAACGAGCGGGAATGCGATGCCAATTAAAGCTACTGAAGTCTGTATTTTATATATTTTTGTAGAATTAAAGAATATATAAGTCATTAAGAACATTCCCATTAGAAGTAATGGATAAGAATAAATAAGGTTTAACCAAACAGCCAGTCCATGTTCATAAACAAGTACTGTGCCTATATTGGTTGAAACAGGAATGATATTTGTCCATATAAGTTTATGGAATTCATTTGTAAATGCTAAAATAGTGATAACAACGGGTGTTATCATTAAGAGCAATATATTAAAATTCTTAAGGTATTTTTCATATTTTCCATAGCTTAACACAAATAGAAATAGAAATGGAGCAACTGTTGTTATTCCAATATAGCTGATTTTTGCCCAGAGTATTTTTTGGCTTATTACTGGTGATAATAATTCCATTAGTGATCCAAGGGACCATATACATATTGAAAACATTACAAGGATAAAAAAAGTGTGTAATTTAATGGAGCGCCTTTTAAATGCATATATAGCTAAAATTAAGGATATTAAAAATGTTGTTATAAATCCGGCAGCATAGGCTGAATATTCTCCATTCATATTACCATCTTACATATTAGAATTTGATATAATGGTATAAATATTGAACATTTGTTTTAAACCGGGTTAAAAAATTAAAAACTAATGTTGACAATTTTTAAATATTTTTTCATCAAATTCCATTCCTTTAATCTTTTTAATTATTTTACATGAACTGTCAAGGGGTGCTTTCTTATATTTTGTAATTTTAACAACTTCTACATTAATTCCTCTATTACTAAGTTCTTTTTTAAGTTCTTCTAAATCAAAATTTTGATCCGGACCAATTGCAATAATATCTGGCTTTATTTCATGTACAATTTTAAAGATATCACCAACATGTCCTAAATAAGCTTCATCAACAGGTTTAAGCATCTTAACAACTTCCAGTCTCTGTTCTTCGCTCACCACTGGTACTCTTTTCTTTGCCCTGACAGTGGCATCCCTTGCTATAACCACAATTAACTCGGAATCTTCTCCACCAAGTTTTTTTGCTTCTTCTAGGTAAAGTCCATGTCCTGAATGTATTATATCAAATGTTCCTGTTGCCATAACTCTTGTCATCTCTTCACCTGGCCATTTTTCTTAAATAGTTTCTGTATTGCATAAATTTTTAATCAATGATTATTGTTAAGTATGTTTCTATTTTTGATCTTAAGTTTTTTAATTAGGTAAATATATTTCTATAATAAGAATATACATGTTAATATGAAGCTTTTGAAGGGAATAGGTACAAGTTCTTATGTAGGTGTTGGAAAAGTAAGAAAAATTAAAAATGAAGATGATATTTTTAAAATTAAAAGTGGAGAAATTGTAGTTGTTTCAAAAGCTTCAAGAGACATGCTTTTACATCTTCAAACAGCAGGAGGAGTTATTACTGATTATGGGGGAATAACAAGTCATGTGGCTATTGTTTTAAGGGAGATGAAAGTCCCATGCATCGTCGGAACCATGAATGCAACTGAAAAACTTGAAAATGGAATGATAGTGACGGTTGATGGAAGAACAGGCAACATATATGGTGGTTTCATAGAATTTGAAAGCGAAAAAGAACTTTTCGAATTGTATAACCCTTCAACCAGAATTAAAGTAAATATAAATGTCCCTGAAATTGCAAAAAGAGCTGAACCTTATTCAGATGGTGTAGGTTCAATAAGAATTGAAAATATGATTACAAGAACTTTAAAACATCCATACAGACTTTTGGAGGATGATGAGTTAACAACAGTTATTGTGGATGGTGTAAGAAAAATAGTTGATGCATTTTATCCGAAACCGGTCTGGTTCAGGACATTTGACATACCCACTGATGAGTTGAAACGATTAAAAGGCGGAAATTATGAACCTGATGAAAATAACCCGCTATTAGGCCTTAGAGGAATATATAAAGATTTAAAAAATGTAGCAATATTAAAAGCAGAGTTTGAAGCTGTAAAAATTCTTTTAGAGGAAGGATACAACAATTTAGGCATTAAAATTCCATTTGTAAGAGATATTAATGAATATGTTCTCTCAAAAAAGATTTTAAAAGATGTTGGGGTGAAGCCCCATAAAGATATTGATTTCGGAGTTTCTATAGAAACTCCCTCTGCAGCTTTAACCTTTGATGACTTTTTAAAAGAAGGAATAGATTTCATGACACTTGGTATGAGCGATCTTGCCATGTGTTCCCTTGCAGTGGATAGAAGAAGCGTTAAAGTGGCAAAACATTTTAATTTAATGCATCCGGCTGTTTTAATGATGGTGGAAAGTGTAATTAAAAAATGCAATAAGAACGGGATAGAAAGCTGCATATGCGGACATTCTGCAGGAGTTCCAGAAATTGTAAAAAAACTGGTTGGATTTGGCATAGATTGTGTTTCTACAAACCCTGATCAGATTCTAAAAATAAGAAAGGCTGTATACTGTTTTGAAAATGATATTATAATAAATAGTCTTGTCTAAAAAGTGTATAAAAAATATAATTTAAAATCAAATTATTTTATATTCTGAGGGCTTCCTGAAACTCAATTTTTCCTTTATACAATGCAGAACCAACTACCACTCCACTAACACTGGTTTTGCTGAGTTTTCTGATATCGTCAATTGATGTAACCCCTCCAGCATAAATAACCGGTATACTCACCTCATTTAGGAGTTCTATAAGTGGTTCAGTATCAAAACCTTTTAATAACCCTTCATAATCAACATTTGTGAATAAAATACCGCCAGCACCGTGTTCTTCAAATATTTTACCGAATTCTGGCGCGCTTTTCGGTGTTTTTTCTGTCCATCCTTTGACCACGACTTTTGAATCCTTACTATCAAGTGCAACTATAATTCTTTCCTTTCCATACTTTTTTGAAAGTTCCTGGACAACTTTAGGATTTTCCACTGCCATGGTACCAAGGATGATTCTGTCGACACCCATTTTAAGCAGATTTTCAGCATCTTCTTTTGTTCTTATACCTCCGCCGACCTGTACAGGTACATCTACACTTTCAACAATCTTCTTTATAATGTCAATATTTCCTTTGTCCCCAAAAGCCCCATCTAAATCAATGATATGTAAAATACTGGCCCCCATTTTTTCCCATTCTTTTGCAACATTTACAGGGTTTTCTATCACTACCTGTTCAGTTCCTGGCTCTCCCTGAACTAGCTGGACGCATTTACCACCTTTAATATCAACAGCAGGAATAATCAGCATTTTTGACATAATATCACCTTTCAAATGATGTTTATTTTTATTCGTTTAAATTTTTTGTAAAATTAGAATATTAAATCAAATTATAGTCTATATAAAACTAAAAATGTGCTTAAAAGAATTATATTTCTCTAAAAATTAATTATTTAGCACTATTTCTAACTGCAATTCTACTTGTTACCATAGTTTTTGCAGATAAAAGTTTTCTATCCTTTTTATCACTTTTTTTAATTTCAAGTTCTATTTTTTCAAGCAAAGCTTCCAGATCTTTACCTTTACAGTGATTCACTTCTTCAATAATGTCAGCATATTCATTATCATTTGATTTCTTTTTATGAGTACTCTGTTTTCTAAATAGTCCCATTTCGTTCATACCTCTATAATATTTTACAATGTTATCATATGTTTAATTTAGTATTTAGATTTTTCCATAGGGTCTTGAAAAATCATAATATTGAATCAGGAGGTATTTATATTTGAGCATAAGGATATTGGGACAAATAAATTGAGTAACTATATTGATTTTTAAAAATATTGGTCAAAAAAATTTAAATTTTCATTTATTATTTTCCGATATTTATATAAATTTTGTAACACAAATTATACAAGAGAATAATAAGATTATGCCTTTGTTTATAGTAAAGGAGGTTTCAGGATGAAATCAATGAAAATAACAGGAACTATGGATCTGAAAAAAAAGCTTTTAACAGCCTTATTCTGGACAAATAGGAAAGGTGCAAGAACAGAAGGATGTGCACCATTTCTTATTAAAGAGATAAGTACAGATGGAGAAGTATACAGGGCAGAAGAACATAAATTCCTTAAATTAACTGATGAAATATTAGATGATGTTATAGGAAATATGGAGAATGGAAAAAACGTTGATTTCATATTAAGTCTTGGAGAAGAAACATTCAATGCTTCAATTAGTGATAATTCTTTTTCAATATCAACAGAGAAATCAATGGAACTTGAAGAAGAAATTATAGAAAAATTAGAACAGGAAATGAAAAGAAAATATCCAAATGTTTGTGAATCATTCCCTCCTAGGGTTGGAATTCGTAAATAACTTTAAATTTTTATTTTTTAAATAAGTAATTCATTGTTTAAAGATATTAATAGAAATATTCTATTATTTAGAAATACAATATTTAACATTCTCTCGATTTTTTAAGATTAAAGGTGAAACAGTGCGGAAAGTAGCTTTAAAAGTTGCATACATTGGAACAGATTACTATGGATTCGCGAGGCAGCCCAATTTTAATACAGTTGAAAATGAGCTTATCAGAGCTTTAAAAGAAGCTGGTTTAATAGAAAATTTAAAGGATTCAGGATATTCAATAGCTGGTAGAACTGACAGAGGTGTACATGCTCTTGGAAATGTTATTTCTTTTATAACTCCTGGAAAAGTGGTTATAAATCAAATAAATGACCATCTACCTAAAAATATAAGGATTTTGGCGAAGGCAGGAGTGCCTTTTGGGTTTAAACCGAGATATGCAAAGAGCAGACACTACAGATATGTTATTGTAAATGTGAATGATCTGAACATTGATAAAATGAAAAAAGCCTCAAAAGAGTTTCAAGGAACATATGATTTCTCCAATTTCTCAAAAAGAAGCGAAAGAAATCCAATGAGAACTATTGATAAGGTAGAGATTTCAGAAATTGATGATATAATCATAATTGATGTTTTTGGCGAAAGTTTTCTCTGGAATATGGTTCGCAAAATTGCCTCAGTTTTATATTCAATTGGAAATAATGAGTTAAGCTTAAAAGAACTAAAAAAATTATTTGATCCATCATTTAAAGCAGCTATCGCCCCTATGCAGCCGGAGGGATTAATTTTAATGGATACATTTTATGAAAATATAAAATTTAAACTTGATGAATATGCAAGAAATAAGTTCTTATCAACTTTAAATGAAGAATTCAAGTATAATAGAACCATTTCAGCTGCAGAAAAGGCGATGATTAATAAATTGATCAGTTATTGAGATAAAATACATAATCAAATTGGCTTTAAAACATGTATTTTTATTTTTAAATCATTATTGACACTTCTTTTTTTTTTATAATGTATTTAATGAATTTATAACAATTAAATACGAACTATGTTGTGTAATTTAAGTATTATGTCTATTTATATTCAAATAAAGATCAATCAACTGTTAATATTAATGTAAAATGTATAAAAATTGAATATATGGATAATGAATACATTAAATTATCTTAAAGGAATTATTAGACATTTAAATCATTAAAACTTCATTAATTTAAATTTAAAATAGTAAACAAAGTTCATTCCTTTTTTTAATTATCTCCACAGATGCTTATGAAAATAAGGAATATCAATTGCTCTTAAACTGGAATAATCCATATTCTCATTTTATTTTTAAAAACGATAATTATTTAAGTGTTTATCACAATATGTTACTATTAATACTAAAATTACAATAGGTGATATTATAAAGACGATAATGATGGCAGGTGGAAAGGGAACAAGATTAAGGCCTTTAACTTTGGTAAGGCCAAAGCCTATGGTACCTCTGGTAAATAGGCCAATAGCACAATATACTCTTAATAGATTGAAAGGTTTTGGTTTTAAAGACATTATAATGACTTTAAACTATATGTCAACCCATATTAAGAACCATTTTAAAGATGGTTCTGATTTTGATATGAATATAAGATATTCTGTGGAAAAATGGCCATTAGGGACTGGAGGAAGCGTTAAAAAAATAGAAAAATATATAGATGATACATTTATGGTTGTAAGTGGAGATGTACTTACTGATGTAGATTTTAGAGATGTAATTAAGTTCCATAAAGAAAAAAATGCAGTTGCCACCATGGTCTTAACAGAAGTCGAAGATCCTACTCATTTTGGAATAGCAGTAATGGATCAAAACAACAAAATAACTGAATATTTGGAAAAACCATCCCCTGACCAAGTATTCAGCAATGTTGCAAATACCGGGATTTATGTTTTCGAACCTGAAATATTCGAATTTTTTGAAGGAAAAGAAGGAGAAGTCGATTTTTCAAAAGATATTTTCCCAGAAGTTATAAAACAGAATGCCAGAATATTCGGATATGTTTTTAATGGGTACTGGAATGATATTGGACGTCCTGAAACTTATCTGGAAGCTACATATGATATTTTAGAACAGAAAATGGAACAAAATCTAGAAACCAAAATAGAAGAAAGCATTGGGAAAATAGGAAATATATGGGTTGGAGAAAATGTTTCAATAGATAAAAAAGCCAGGATAGAAGGTCCGGTTGTTATTGGAGATAACTGTACAATTGAAAAAGGAAGCAAAATATCAAAAGGAAGTGTAATTGGGGATAATGTAACAATTGGAAAGGATGTAAATATTGACGCAGCTGTACTTCTTTCAAACAGCATAGTTGAAGATAATGCTTTTCTTACAGAATGTATAATAGACACCAAGTGTCTGATTGAAAAAAATTCGATTATTGAAAGCGGCGTTGTAACAGGAAGTCTTGTTGAAATTGGGAAAAACAGTGTTGTAAGATCTTCAAGGTCAATTAGCAACAACATGAAAATAGTCCCAAATTCAATAATAGATTCAGATTATGTAATGGAAGCAAAATAGATGATTTATATTTTTTTTTAAATTTTAGGAAACCTGATGAGGAATAATTAAGGTTTCCCACCTTCCAATTTAACAGTTTTTAATATATTGAGGGTAAAAATGTCTTCATATATAAAGGAGATTAAAGGAGTGGTTAATTCTGAAATAACAAATGAATTTGCCTCAAATCTCGGAAACATCATTGGAAATTTTATGCGTCCAGGCAAGACCGTAGTCGTTGGAAGAGACATCAACACAGCTTCGCAGATGATAAAAAGGTCATTAACTGCTGGTATATTAGCATCCGGAATAAATGTAATAGATTTTGGAATATCACCGATACCAACAGTTCATTATGGGGCACATCTGTATAATACTGACGTTATTGTTACTGTTACGGCTTCTCATATGCATCCTGAAGAAATAGACATAAAAATCTTCAGCAATCATGATATACCTCTTGTTCAAAGACACGCTGAAAAAGTAAAATGGGATAGCGTTGGTGAACTTTCATATGTCCATGATTATGTTGATAAATATATGAAAGCCGTCTTAAAAAACATAGAAAAAGAATTAATAAGCTCCATGGCACCTAAAGTGGTGCTGGATTGTGCAAACGGTTCTTCAGTCCCATTTCTGCCTGAAATATTAAGTAAATTAGGTTCAGAGGCCATACTTTTCGGATGTCAACCCACCTATGCAGCTTCAAGAAAATTTGCCGAACCAACCCCTGAAAGTATTTCTCTGGTATCAAACCTTGTAAAAGCTGTGGGGGCTGATATCGGGATTTCAATGGATAATGATGGGGACAGAGTTGTTTTTATAGATGAAAAGGGAACTATGATCAGAGATCAGACTATTCTGGGCTTACTGGCAAGAGAATATTTGATTAAAAACCCAAAAGGAACCATAGTATCCTCAATTACAGCATCCATGTCATTAGAGGAAATTGTGTCAGATTACGGCGGTAATCTAATTAAAGCACCAATGAACAATGTGCTGGATGAAATAATAAAGAATAACGCGGTATTCGGTGGGGATGATTCGGGAATGTATGTATTCCCTGAGTTTCAAAAATGCTTTGATGCAATATTTGCGGCAGTTAAAGTACTCGAAACTATATGTAAACATAATAAAACGCTTTCAACATTAATCGGTGAGATTCCAGAATATCCAAGAACAGAATTTTCAATAGAATGCCAGCATGATGAAAAAGACAAGGTTCTTGAAAGTTTAAAAGAAAAAATAGGGACAAATACCGAAATTGATACTACAGAAGGCATTAAAATTAGGGGAAATGATTCATTTGTACTGGTGAGACCATCAAGGTTTGAACCATTAATGAGAGTATATGTAGAGGCTAAATCTTCTGGAAAATTACAGAAACTGAGTCATGAAATTAAAAAGGCCATAGAAAAAGCTTGATTTTAAATAAATTCATTAGATATACTTAAATTAATTATAATTAATTATTCATGCTTTTTGGAATAAAATACTATAGAATATCGTTAATTATGCATTTAATAAATAAATATAAATTGTATTAATTTTTAATATATCTATTGAAAAAATACAATTTCATTACTTAACGAGTGAAATATCCAAATAAATGTCCATTCAGGAGGAAATTGACTGGTTTATAAAAATATCGGTGAAATAGAAAAAACCGAAAACCAAGACTTATTTTTAACGGCCTCAACATCAAATGAAAGGCAGAAATGGATTATAGTGGGTTTTGATCCTGGATTAACTGTGGGAATAGCAATTCTGGACCTTTCTGGAAATTTGATTTCTATAAAAAGCTGTAAGGAAATGTCCAGATCAGAAGTAATAAAACATATTATAAGCTATGGAAAAGCTATTTTAATAGCTACAGATGTTTATCCGCCACCTAAAATGGTTAAAAAGCTCGCATCAACTCTTAATTCTAAGATTTATTCTCCAAATAAGATACTTTCAGTTAGTTCAAAGACAGAACTTGTAGAAAGTTATTTAAATGAAATCAGCGCATCAAAATATCCCGAAAATGCCCATGAGAGAGATTCTCTTGCAGCAGCAATTAAAACATATAAACATTACCAGAATAAGATGCAGCAAATTGAAAAACGGACTGAAAAGCTTGATTTATCTTCTGATGAAGTGGATGATATTAAGGCAGAGGTTATTCGAGGAAGACCAATAACTTCAGCAATTAATGATGCATTGAGATTGGCTGAGAGTCCGCATGAAGAGCTTGAATCTCAAATTGAAGAGATTGAACAGGATATAGAACATTTAGATGCAGAAAAAATTCAAAAAATTGAAAAAACTGCCAGAAGACTTAAACAAAGGATAAAGTCTCAGGAAAAACAGATAAAAAATTTAAAACGTAAAAATAAGCTCCTTAAAAAAGATTTAAGTAAACATAAAACAAAGATTTCAAAACTTCAAGAAAAGATAGATAAACTTCATTATGATTATTCCAGGGATATTCTGCGTAAAAAAGAAATAATATCAAAAGTAGCAATAATAAAAGGCCTTCAGGAGAAATATACCCGAGAAAAAGCCCTCAGAGAAAAACTTGAGGAAAACATGAGGTCTATAAAGAAGATCAGGGTAATGGAATTATCTAAAAAAGGAGTTCCTGTAAAGATCATTGAAACATTCACCAGGGAAGGAATAAGGAATGCATGTGATTACTGGAAGATTAAAAAAGGCGATATAGTGCTTTTGTCAAGTACAGAGGGAGGGGGCTCACAAACAGCTTCCTTAATAAATGAAATTGGCGTAAAAGCTGTTATTGCTGCAGATAAAATGTCGCATCCTGCAGAAGAAGAATTTGAAAAGAATATGGTGCCAGTACTTGATTTAAATAGTATCAACCTCCAGATGATTGATGAATTTGCTGTTATAGAAGAAGATGTTTTAAACAGGGAAATTGAAAAATGGAAGAAAAATGTGGAAACTAAACGGAAAAAAGAGGAAGAAAATAAACTTTTTAAAGTTATAGATGAATACCGTGCTCAAAGAAGGCGTGAATAAGATTTTATAAATAATTCTAATTATTTATAATTAAATTTATTAAGAATAAAATTTAATGTTCATTAATGTCAATTAAAATTGCAGTTATAATTGGAACAAGGCCGGAAATAATTAAAATGGCTCCTGTAATTGATGAAATTGAAAACAGGGGCATCAATTACGTTTTAATTCATACTGGACAGCATTATGATCATGAAATGTCAGACCAGTTTTTCATTGATTTAGAATTAAGAAAACCTGATTATAATATAGGTGTAGGCTCTGGATCTCACGGGGAACAAACAGCTAACATGATTAAGGGCATAGAAGATGTTTTAATTGCAGAACAGCCTGATTTGGTGCTTGTGCAGGGAGATACTAACGCCGTGCTTTCTGGTGCAATTGTGGCATCAAAGCTTCATATTCCCGTAGGGCATGTTGAGGCGGGTTTAAGGTCATATGACAAATCAATGCCTGAAGAAATCAACAGAGAAGTTGCAGATGTTTGTTCAAAGCTTTATTTTGTGCCTACCGAAGAATCTGCCTTAAATTTACTTTTTGCAGGTATAAATCCTGAAGATATCTTTATAACTGGAAATACCGTTGTTGATGCATGTATAAGAAATCTCAAGATAGCAGAAAAGAAATCAAAGATCATTTCAACTCCCCATTTCCATGGAGAAATCATGACGCTCACCATGCACAGGGCAGAGAACGTTGACAATCAGGAGAGACTTCAAAATATTGTAGAAGCATTAATAGAACTTAATGAACTTACTATTGTTTTTCCAATACATCCAAGAACTGTTAAAAACCTTGAAAAATATGATTTACTTGAAAAAATTGAAAATACAGAACATATAAAACTTATAAAGCCATTAGGCTATCTTGACTTTTTACTTCTCTTATCAAAGTCTAAATTAATTATGACTGATTCTGGCGGTCTGCAGGAAGAAGCCATCACTTTAAATATCCCTTGTTTAACGCTAAGATATAATACTGAACGCCCAGAAACCGTTGAAGCAGGCGGAAACATACTTGCAGGTGCAGATAAAGAAAATATCATCGAAAATGTTAGAAAAATCATGAATAACACTGATTTATATAATAAAATGAAGAATGCTAGAAATCCCTACGGAGATGGGAATTCATCAAAGAAAATTCTTGATGCAATATTAGGATTATATAAGGATAACAAACTTAAAATATCAGTACCTGAAAATATAATGAAAAAAAGAACCCGCAAGTTAATTAAAGTAAATGAAAACATTAAATTAAGAGATTTTGAGAAAATAAATGATAATTTAAGAGTTAATATAGTATTTGAAGAGGGTAATCCTTTATATCCTCACGATGAGCTTAATTTAAAAAATAAGTTATTATTAGTGGACCAATTTATTGATTAAATTCATTAATTTCAAAGAGATTAAAAAAAATGATTCAAGAGAACTCAAAGATCACAGTGTTTGGTTTAGGCCATATTGGACTTCCAACTGCAGCTCTTTTTGCAAACAGTGGTTTAGAAGTTATTGGGGTCGATATTAACAAAAAAACCATAGAACTTGTAAATAAGGGTATTTCTCCAGTTGCAGAACCCGGACTTGATGAACTGGTTAAAAAGGCAGTTGCAGATAGAAAACTCATTGCAACTGAAGATGGAATAAACGCTTCTAAATCTTCTAAAGTCATGATTGTAATTGTACCCACACCAGTTGATGAATTTAAAAAATCAGACCTTTCTGCAGTTAAATCAGCATGTGAAAATATCTCAAAAGGTCTTAAAAAAGACGATCTTGTTATTATAGAAAGTACAATACCTCCAAAAACCTGTGAAGACATCGTGATTCCTATATTGGAAAAAAGCGGTTTAAAGGCAGGAGATGATTTTGGAATAGCATGTACTCCCGAAAGAGCACTTCCTAACAATACAATCTATGAAATGACTCATAATGCAAGAGTTATTGGGGGGATTAATAAGGAAAGTGCAGATAAGGCAGCTCTTCTTTATGAACACATCACAAATGGAAAAATAATAAAGGTTAAAAACCTGATTACCGCAGAAATGGTTAAATTGATGGAAAATACTTACAGAGATACCAATATAGCTTTATCCAATGAGCTTGCAATGGTATGTGAAAAGCTGGGCATTGATGCAATAGATGCCATAGAGGCTGCAAATCATCATCCCAGGGTTAACATCCATATTCCCGGTCCGGGAGTAGGTGGGCACTGCTTATCTATTGACCCATATTTTATAGTTGAAATGGCTGAAAAAAAAGGATTAGAAGCTACTTTGATAAAGAATGCAAGGGCTGTTAATGAAAAAATGCCTGAACATGTTGCAGAAATAGTAAAAGAAACATTGAAAGATGTGGGAAAACAAATTAATGGCTCAAAAATAGGAATTTTAGGAGTGGCTTATAAGGGAAATGTTGCTGATGCCAGGGAAACCCCTGCACAACCACTAATAAAACTTCTGGCGAGAAGTGGAGCTGAAGTATATGCTCATGATCCACATACTTCCATAGATATTATAAAATCATTTGGAGCAACTCCTGTGAGCATGGAATATGTTCTAAAGTGTGATGTTGTTGTTTTAATTACTGATCACGATGAATACAGGAGTATCACGCCAGATATGATTGAGAATAAATTATTTATCTGCACAAGACCAATTCTAAACCCTGCAGAATTTAAAGAAAAAGATGTGCTTTTTAAGGGTATTGGAAGACTTTAATTTTTCTTTTGGGAGTTGGATAATATTGAAAATACTCATTCTTGAATATGCAACAGCTTTGGGAATAAAAGATCCTTCAATCTATGCTGAAGGTACTGCAATGCTTAATGGCCTTTTAGATGATTTAAAGAGTAAGAATGTTGATTACTTAGTTTCAGAGGTCTACAATCATTTAAATGATAATTATAATAATCCTGTTAAACTTAAAGGGGATTTAATGGGATGGTTAGATAAAAATATTTCCAGCTATGATTCATGTCTTGTAATAGCTCCGGAAGAAGAATTGATTTTGTACAGAATAATAGAATTAATCGAGAAAAAAGGTATAGAAGTGATAGGGTCAAGTTCTGACGCTGTAATGAAATGTTCTGATAAATATGAGATGTATCAATCGTTAAAAGGAAAAATACCTATAATAGAAACAGAAAGAGTATTTTTTGATGAAATTGATAATTATGAATATCTTGATAACAAAAATAAAGTTATAAAACCTGCTGATGGGGTTTCATGCTCTGGGATTACTGTTGTTAATGATTTAAATGGATTTAAAGAGGCAGTTTATAATTTACAGACAGGAATACCTTATTTTATAGTTCAGGATTTTATAGAAGGTACCTCAGCCAGTGTAAGTCTGTTAAGTAATGGCAATGATGCACTACCATTAAGCTTGAATTACCAGAATATTGAACTTTCACAAGATGGAATTAATTACAAAGGTGGAAACGTGCCTTTAGAACATGAACTTGAAGATGAAGCCAAAAAAATCGCAAAAAATGCTGTAGAATCCATCAAAGGGTTAAAAGGTTATGTTGGGGTAGATATGATTCTTGGTGACAGGGCATATCTTGTAGAGATAAATTCAAGAATTACAACTCCATATGTTGCTTTAAGAGAAATTTTAGATTTAAATTTGGGCGAAGCGATAATAAATTCTATTCATGGTAAATTACCTTCAAAAGTAAATTTAAACGGAAATATATCGTTTTATAAAGAAGGAAATGAATTAATAATTAAAAAAATATGAGTGACTTTTATGAAAATTGCAGGATTTGACATAGGCGGAGCAAACACAGACCTTGCAGTTGTGGACTTTGATAACAAAGGAAATATTACAGGTATTAGAACCGATTTTAGATATTTTCCTATGTGGCTAAAAAAAGATGAACTTGGAAAAGCTCTTTTGGATCTTTTGGGTGATGATGCAGACAGAATTGATGCTGCAGGAATTTGCATGACAGCTGAACTTGTTGATGCATATAAAACAAAAAAAGAAGGGGTTAAAGACATTGCAGTTAAATCTAAGGAAAGTCTTGAGGTACCTGTTGGATTCATAGGGCTCAATGGTCTATTGGATTTTGATGAAACAATTAAGAGACCAGATGAAGTTGCAGCGGCAAACTGGATTGCCACAGCAAAAATTGCGTCTAAAATTGAGGATAATTGTATAATGATAGATACTGGGAGCACTACAACTGATATAATTCCAATTAAAAATGGATTAGAGATTGCAAAGGGAAGATCAGATCTTGAAAGATTAAAAACTGGAGAATTGGTCTACAGCGGGACTTTAAGGACAAATGTAGCCGCACTGGTTGATAAAGTACCTCTGGACGATGAATGGATTAGAATATCGTCCGAACTTTTTGCAATCACCGCAGATGTGCATTTAATTCTTGGAAATATAACAGAAGAAGATTATACTTGCAGTACTCCTGATGGGGCTGGAAAATCTGGGAAAGAATGCATGAGAAGAATTTCAAGGGTTATATGTGGAGATCTTGACATGTTAAGTGAATTTGATATAGAAAAGATTGCAGGATACATATATAAAATGCAGGTTCAAAAAATTGCTGAAGCTTTACTAGAGGTTTCAAAAAGAGAGAGTATTAATAAAGTTGTTACTACGGGCCTTGGAATGAATATAATTGGAGCAGAAGCATCAAAAATGGTTGGAATTGAATCAATAGGGATGGACAAGCTATTAACTAAAGAAGAGTGTGTTGTAGCGCCTGCAGTTGGAACAGCATTAATGATGGAACAATTTTTAAAAAATAAACAGTAATAAGTTAGATTAGATTTTTAAATGAATTTCAGTAAAATATAAAAGGATTCAAACCTAAATAAATCAGTTCAATACTATACAATTTCCAAGTGATTTAATGAAGAAAACAGTAACAATTATCATGTTATTTATATTTATTGCTGGAGCTATATTTTTTATTTTACTGAATTCCAGTGATAATTCCACATTAGGTACTAATAATCTAGGATATGTAACTAAAGACATTTATAACCATTATGGTTCAACTGGACCTAAAATAGCAGTTATAACAGGTATGCATCCGCGTGAAGGTTTATCTACTGTGGTTGTACCTGAAGTAATTAAGTTATATGCACTTACACATAATGTTGAAATTATAAATTACAAGGTAACGGTTACTGATAATCCTGAGGTCTTTTCTACAAGCCGTTTAAATGGTGAAAGCCTGGTTGCTCAATATGTGATTCCAGATATTAAAAAATCAGATTACAGTCTTGTAATAATTTGTCATGATCATGAAAGGGGCTATGGTGAAGGATATTACATTGCAACACCAAGTATGGACTCAAAATCAATTATACTTGCTGAGGGAGTACATAATCTTTTACCTGACTTTAATTATTATCAGAGAGATACAAGTAAAAAAACTCAAAGCAGTTCAATTAAAAGAATTGATAATCCCATAGCCTATTCTGGGACTCCTGTATTTGTTTATGAGATGCCTGAATGGAATGGGTATATAGAATCATTTATTAAATCAAATAATTTAATTGACGCTTCTTTTAATATTTTAAAAATAAATTAATCAGATATTTTAACTTATTTTTTCATTATTTTTTATAATATTATTAAAAATTTTTGAAAAACTTTTTATATGTTTGAATCAAACCCTTTAAAGTATATGAGGGATTTAATGGTTAAAAAAGCTTTTATTATCATTATTGGATTTATTGTTATTATCACAGCAATAGCAGGATCTTTAGATTATTCCAATCCAGCTGAAAGCGTTACTCTCGGCTCAGATTACAGGGGAAATGTCACAAAAGATGTTTATAATAATGAAAAATCAGAAACTAAAGTTGCTGTTATAACAGGTATACATCCACGGGAAACTCTCTCAATTAATACTACTTCTGATGTGGTGAAAAATTACGCACAATCTCATGACGTAGAAATTATACATTACAGAATTATGGTTAAAGAAAATCCAGATTATGTAAAAAGTGGTAGAAGTAAAGGTGAAGGACTAGCTGCGGATTATATAATTTCTGATGTTGCTAAATCTGATTATGACCTTGTGATAATCTGTCATGATCATAAACCAGGTTATGGTGAGGGATTTTATATTGCAACTCCTTTAATGGATGCTAAATCAGTTGAACTTGGAGAAAAAATCGATAAAGCATTACCGGATTTTAGATACTGTCCTTCAGATGCAAATCCCAGAAAAAAAGGTAGTTCTACTGAGATATTTACTAAACCACTGGCTAAAACTGGACACCCTACATTTGTCTATGAAATTCCAGAATGGAGTAAATACAATGAAGCCTACAATATTACATATACTCTGATTGATGTCTGTTATAAACTTCTTTAATGGTATCAAAAAAATAAAATATTAATTTTTTATGTATTATGTGTAAAATACTGCATAAATGAAGATTGCAAGAGCTATAAATGGTAATATGACATTTATAAGAATTTCTATTTCTCGAAAGCCTGTTTTTTTGGAGTATAAGAACCTAATAATGCTGAAATAGTTAATATTAGCCATCCAATTGCAATTAAATAACTTTTTTGGTATAAGAAGTAGATAAAGAGGATAAAAAATGTTAAGCCAATGCTAAGATTAATTATATCATTTCTTGACATGAACAAATCTTTGTTTCCTATTTTTATTATATTTGCTTATTATTTGTATTAAAAAGAAAAATAAATAGATTCTATTGTTTAATCATTTTAAGCTTCTACACAATGCAAAATTTTATTTACCATATCAAAATCAACAGGTTTACTTATATAATAATTTGCACAGTTCTTATAAGCTTCATTAATATCATTAGGGTAATCTGAAGCAGTTATAACCACAACAGGCATTGACTTTAGGTCTTTATCATTTTTAATTTTTTTAAGTACTTCAAAACCATCCATACGTGGTAAACTTAAATCTAATAAGATAATATCTGGTTCTGGTACATTTTTAAAACTTTTTTTACGATTTAAATAATCCATTGCTTCAATACCGTCTTTAACAATATGTAAATCACTTTTTATATCCATATCTTTGAAGACTTCTAATATCCAGCGCGCATCTGCAGGATTATCTTCTATTAACAAAATATTCAGCGATTTGTTAACCATGATCTTATCCTCTTTCTAATCTCTAATTAAGACATTAGTAGAAGTACTACAATAAATTGAAATTTATTTCAATTTTTATATTACATTATCTATTTTTTACATTTATATTATATTGTATTAATCCCTAATAAAGTTTATTTTTTAATTAGGGATAAAATTGAGAATTTTAATACTTATTAGAATATTATTATGCATATATGATTAATATTTTCCAGATTAATCATACAATTTCTATAAACATACATTGGAAACTATTAAAAATAAAAAAACATCATAAAAAGATTAAAAAAATAAAAATATTGGTGTTTGGTGTTCAGTACCAAACATCCTTTATTCCAATCAGATAAGCAATAATATTAGCTGCAAGGTGTAAGATAATTGATATAACAAATAAAAGTAAAAGCATGTCCCATGGTATGACAACAACAATTGAAGCAAAAATCAAAGCACCTACAACAAGATCAAGCTGATCAAGAAGTGGAATAGGTTTACC
>JASEIM010000011.1 GCA_030017655.1 Methanobacterium sp.
CAAATGCTTCCATATCCTTATCATATTCATATTTATTTCTTGATCCCTTAGGTATCTCAATAACTGCATATACAACTTCAGGAACCGATGGTCCTGGTGATAAATCCTTCCAAAGATTCATGTACAATCACTCCAAGTTTTCCAAATTATTTATTAAATGAGTATTAATTTTAAATTTATAATCCTAAATATCCATCAACGGCCAGATAACTTTTCTGGCGCAAATATATAACTGTAATTCCTTTTTCTCTTGCTCTTTTTTTAAGTCCTATGTCATTTGTACATAGGACATTGGAAATCCGAAGTAAAGCATCGTCTACTCTTTCCCTTTTTTTTAAATCAACATTTATTATGTTAATTTCGGGAGATTCAACTATTTTCAGGGCAATTGATGCTTCAGTTCTTGCTTTGCCCTTTGATCTTTTTTTTATCTCTTCAAGTTCATCAATAACAAATGATGGAACTAGAAGTTTGTAATTTGGTATAATATGCCCAAGTTCATCCAGTATATCAACATGAAATTGAGCAGGTATCATAAAAAATTTGCATCAAGGACCGCTTCTTTTTTATTCAATGATACCATATCCAATTAACCTCCATCTTGCACCTACTCGTCTACTTAAGGCTACTCTCTGGCCTTCTTCAGCGCAAACAGGTAATTTGAGCTTTACATCCACATTATTTCCTCTGGCACTTGTTACAACGCCTATAGTCGTGGCAGTTCCTATGTTAATCATTAGAGGTTCTGATGATTTTATTGGTTCAACTTCTCTTTCTTCTTTTGTTCCAACAACTCTTTCAAGGAGATGTGTATTCATTGTGAAATCAAGCAACATTGGAGGTAGCGTATCTGGCTCTCCAGCAACAGATCCTGATAATGAATCTGCTTTAGTTAATGCAGGATCAAGTTTTGTACCCACACCAATAAGTCCTCCAGGCCCTACTTCATCAACAGACTCTCCTGCTGCAATTAAACCAACGATTTCCGATTTCAAACTAATCCATGAGGCTTTACCCCTCTTTTTAATTTGAATTCCGGGCATTATCTCGATTTCATCACCGATTTTAAGTTTTCCCTGAACAAGAGAACCACCTATTACTCCTCCAGAGATATTTGCTGGAGAGCATCCCGGTTTATTTATATCAAATGATCTTGCAACGTACATCCTTGCGGGTTTGTCAAGCAACCTTTCAGGAGTTTTAATTCTTTCCTGAATCATTTCAATCAAAATATCCACATTTGCACCTTGCTGAGCTGATATCGGTATTATGGGTGCGTCTTCTGCACATGTACCCCTTACAAACTCTTTAATCTCGTTGTAACTTTCTATAGCTCTTTCTTTTGATACTATGTCAATTTTATTTTGAACCACAATAACTTCCTTGACCCCGATAACATCAAGAGCCATAAGATGTTCCTTAGTTTGGGGCTGTGGACATGGCTCATTGGCCGCTATTACCAGTACAGCGCCGTCCATTATTGCAGCACCAGATAACATTGTGGCCATAAGTGTTTCGTGTCCAGGAGAATCCACAAAGGAAACTTTTCTTAAAGTTTCTGTTTCCTTACCGCAGTGTTCACATACAAGTGCGGTGGTATAACATTGAGGGGCAGGACATTCAGTGCACTGTCTGAAAGTTATATCTGCATAACCTAACCTTATTGAAATTCCCCTCTTTGTCTCTTCACTATGAGTATCTGTCCATATGCCAGATAGGGCCTTTGTTAATGTAGTTTTACCATGATCAACATGACCTACAAGCCCTATATTTATTTCAGATTGTACTTTCACAATTACACCTAAATCCTAGACAATTATTCTTGAGCTTCTTCGGCTCCTAAAAGTTCTTCTATACTTTTATCGCCTTTTTCTGTAACAATTGTATTAATTTGAACTATATCATCAGATATTGTGTTTCCACGAACTGTTTTTCTTCTTCTCTGTCCGTCCATTTTAGGTTTGAAACCAATACCGCCTGAAAGAAGACTTCTTATTCTTCTTGGCCCTTCAACATCTCTTTTCATTGGGAAACCGTTTTTATCACTCCCACCTGTTATTTTAAGTTTATATCCATTTAAACCTACTATGGAAGCTTCAATCTCGTCTCCAATTTTTAAACCAATCAAATTTCTTGTTTGTGCTGTGTCAACTTCTACCTGATGACTCTTTTCTCCTTCTGAAATAACTAATTTAAATGCCAATCTATCTCCTCCATCTTACAATAGTATCCGAGTTTTTAGTTTAATATGAATTTTATTTATTTTATAGTATTTAATGAATTCCCCACGTAGGGTTTTCCTTCCTCTTTATATCCACTATTTCATTAAGTGTTTCATATTCATCCTCAGTAAGCTTATTTTTAAGCTCTGATTCAAGGATTTTATAATGATTTTCAGGTATATCAACGTAGAGAACATCTCCTTCATCAAAATTCTTGCCGAAAATACCATCTTTTATGCTCATGGCAACCTTCTTGCCTCTTGAGGCTAATTTTAGATTTTCACCCTTATCTTGCATTCCTTCAACTTTACCAACTTTTGACCCATCTCCCCTAATTAAACCGTAATCCTGTTTAATAGTTCCAGATAAGACTTCAATACCTGCAATAGCTGGTTTACTATTTCTGAAGATTAGTTTGGGTATTATTCTTATTTTAGCAGGCTTTATTATAGCATCAAGATATGCCTTTTTCTTTTTTTCCTCTGCAGCTTCTATCCATTCCTGGTAATCTTCTGTCAATTTATATATGACATTGGCAGAGAAAAGCTTAATATCTGATGCCTTAATTTCTTGAGCGGCAGAGGGAAGTATTTTAACATTGAAAGCCACAATTACACCATAGAGAGGATTTTCTTTTTTAACAATTACCGCATCCACAACGTCTCTTCTTGAGACATCGCCTATATTTGCGGCTCTTATTGGAACTTCCATGTCTCTGAGCAGATTAACCAGTGCTTCAAGAGAACCAAGGGTGTCTGCCTTTACGATAATTCCAAGTTCATCAGTATCTATTTTTATGTCTTCAATTTCTCTTAAAATTTCGTCTTTGACATTTTCAAAATTGTTTCTTGTAACTCTAAGAGGTGATCCTGCAACTGCATTTTCAATGTTGGGGGCTACAATTTTAATACCTGCTGCTGCAACAACTTCATCAACCTTCTGGAACCTCTTTTTAGATTCTCTTATCTCCTCAAGAGGTCTTGGTTTTAGAAGGGATCTTATACCTGTATTTATAACATCATCCAGTGTCATGATGGCAATGGTATCATCTTTTTTGATTATACCGTCATAAATCACGGCATCAATTGTTACTCCAAGCCCAACCTCTTCTTTCACCTCAAGAATGGTTCCCTTAGCTGGAGCATCCTCTTCTATCTTCAACTGTTCCTTCAAATATTGCTGGGCAAGTCCCATAAGCATTGCTAAAAGTTCAGGCACCCCTTCACCTGTTTTTGCGCTTATAGGTACTATACTAATCTGTTTTGAAAAGTCGCTGATTCTATCAAATCTCTCAGATTCAAATCCTTCTTCATGCAGAATTCCCACAAGTTCATAGACTCCTGTGTCCAGTTTTTCCTGAACATTTTGAGGTTGCTTAGAAAAAGTTTCTAAAAATGGAGATGCAGAGTGTGATTGCCAGCCATATATCTTATCCATTTTATTTGCTGCCACGATAAATGGAGTTTTATACATCTTGAGAATATTTAGAGCTTCATAAGTTTGTGGTTTGAACCCTTCATTTATATCCACAATTAAAATAGCCAGATCAGCAAGCGCTCCCCCTCTCTTACGGAGGGTTGTGAATGCCTCGTGTCCGGGAGTATCTATAAAGAAAAGTCCTGGAAGGGTTTGTTTAATGCCTAATTTCTTAAGAAATTCGCCACCAATATCTTCTACAACATCTATAGGGATTTCTGTTGCCCCAATATGCTGAGTTATTCCACCAGCTTCTTTTTGGGCAATTATACTACCCCTTATAAAGTCTAAGAGTGTGGTTTTTCCGTGATCCACATGTCCAAGTACAGAAACTATTGGTGATCTAATTTTCAATTTTAAACCTCAAATCTTTTTTAAATTTTGTGACCCTCGAAAACAAAGCTTACAAACACGAAGTGTTTGTGCATTCAAAATTCAAAGAATTTTGAAAGTTTTCGGGGCGTGCGAAAATTTTAATTTTCGCGGCCACAAAACATTCCGTTTTGTGTAGAAAATCATAGATTTTCTAATGTTCAGAAAACACTACTTATTTTCTTCGACCTCAAAAAAATTTTCAATTTTTTGTGGTTCGAAAACGTGAAGTTTTCTCAACCTCAAAAAAGTAAAATGATTATTCATATATCAGACTTTCGTCAGGTAGTGTATATTCACAAATTTCAGAATCCTCAAAAAACAATGCAATTTCTCTTTTTGCAGATTGTGGAGAATCTGAAGCATGAATTATATTTCTACCAGTTTCAAGTGCATAATCTCCCCTGATAGTTCCAAGATCTGCTTCTTTTGGGATTGTAGCCCCAACCATCTTCCTTATAAGACTTATACATTCATCGCCTTCGATTACCATTGCAAGGACTGGTGCTGATGTGATATAACTTACGAGATCGTTGAAGAAGGGTTTGTCTTTGTGTTCCCCGTAGTGTTCTTTTGCCAGATCTTCAGAAATTTCCATCATCTTTACAGCGACTATTTTAAGTCCTCTTTTTTCAAATCTGGTTAATACTGCTCCCATGAGCCTTCTAAGTACAGCGTCAGGTTTAAGCATCACAAAACTTCTTTCACTCATTGTTTAACCCACTTGACCTTTCTTGGAACTCTTCCCAGTTTTATTCTATTCTTTTCGCATTTGCTGCTGCAGAAAAAGTATACAGTTCCATCTTTTCTTACGTACATTTTTCCAGTACCTTCCTGGATTTCTTCTCCGCAGAATGAACATGTTCTCATATTAAACACCTTCTATTATGGAGTACGGATCTCTTTAGCTTCTCTTATTGTATCGAGTAACATTAAGATGTCGCCTTCCCTTATTGGCCCCATAATGTTTCTTGTTAATATTCTTCCTTTATCTCTTCCTTCAAGTATTCTACATTTTACCTGCATGACCTCTCCGGTCATTCCTGTTCTTTTTAGAACTTCAATTACTTCAGCAGGAGTTGCTTCAGCCATATAATCACCCTGAATTATTAAAGTGAGGAAGGCAGTTGCCTTCCAATAAAAAAATTAATTATTTTTTGAGTTCTTCGACTTTTTCAACTACTTCGTTGATTAAATCTTCAGCTTCACCTGCATCAGTTATGACTGCAGATGCTGTACCAACATTTAAACCTGCTGCTTCACCTAACTCATCTTTAGTTGGGATGTAAACATAAGGTGTGTCTTTTTCTTCAGCTAAGACAGGTAAGTGAGCTGCTATTTCTGGAGGATCGATATCCTCTGCTATGAGTACTAATAACGCGTCGCCTCTTTCAATGGCTTTGGTTACCTCGTTTGTTCCTTTTCCTACTTTACCTGTATCTCTTGCTATTTCTAAAGCCTCAGACGCTTTATCAGCTATTTCTTGTGGTACATCAAATTTTACATATATTGCTTTTGCCATGTGATTTACCTCCTTTTTCATCTGGTTTTTATACCATCCATCGGCATATCCTTAACTTTCAACTTTTGCCTATATAAAAGTTGTTGCCTGTAGGATTTCAAAAACATAAAAAATGTTAATTCTTTACCATTTAATCCAGAATTTGTTCAATTTAAAATATCTATCCCAGATTTTTGTAGATTTTCAAAAATTCCAATTCTAAAACAGTTTGTAGTTAAAACATAAAATATAGAATCAGTATAATATATGTAATTGATCATTGCTTATAAACTTTATCTACTAAAACAAGAAAATAGGTAAAAATTTTATTTTTCAGTGAAATAACACTTTCAATATCTAAAACAGTGCAAAATTTAAGGCTTTAATTCATTAAGCCATTTATAACACTTTAAATACTTTTAAATTAAGAAAACGTTACTAAAATTTAAAAAAAATAAATAAAATAATTAAAACCCTACAGAAATTCATAGAATTTCTGTGGCCTGCAAAATCTTCGATTTTGCGGTTCAGGAAACTAAGTTTCCTTCAACATGGAAAAATTTTCTATTTTTCCGGTTGCAAAACTCTGTTTTGCAAACACCGAAAACCGGAGATTTTCGGGTGGGTTTATAAAAAAGGATTATAACCTTTTAACTGCCATTTCAATGTCTGATGCTTTTACGGTTTTTCTTCCAGCGTGTTTAGCGAGTTTAACAGCCTGTACTGCTATGTCTTCACCTTGTTCTTCTAGAGCTTTTGCTAAAGCTTCTCTTGCGTCATCACTTACTCTTTCTGCACCGGCATTTTTTATTATTCTTCCAATTGGAGCAATTGGTAATTCCATATTTAATCACCTCATTTTTGTATATTTGTTATTATACTCTGTTGAGAAACTCCTATATATATTTATCGTTTTTTTCACTGATTATTTGAAAAACTATATGATTTTTAGTCACATGAAGACGATCCATATGATTTTCAGACACCATGTTGTAAATCATATGATATTTCGAGTGGCACAAAAAAATAGAATATGTAGAAAAGTTAGATCAGTTAGAAAATAAATTATAAATGAAATTGTTTATTCTTTAGCTATGATGCGAGAAAGCTCTTCTATATCTGCATTAACTTCAATAGGCTCCACACAGGCATTAATAGCAGTATTAGGATCTTTTAGTAAGTGTCCTGTAACAACACATACTATCTGTTCATTTTTATCCACTTCTCCACTCTCTACAAGCTTGATAAGACCGGCAATTGACGCTGCAGAAGCAGGTTCTACTCCAATCCCTTCAGTCCTCGCCAGCAATTTCTGGGCGCTTAAAATTTCCTCGTCAGATACTGTTTCTGCAAATCCATTAGATTCATTTATGGCCATAATTGCTTTTTTAGCGCTTACTGGTGCCCCTATCCTTATTGCTGTGGCAACAGTTTCAGGATTTTCAAATGGAATTATATCGTCTTTATTTTCTTTTATAGCTTTGACAATCGGAGCTGCTCCTTCTGCTTGAATTCCTGTCATCATAGGCAGATCTTCTATAAATCCTGCGTTATAGAATTCTTTAATTCCCTTCCATATTGCAGATATGTTACCTGCATTTCCAACAGGCAAAATAATCCTGTCTGGAGATTTCCATCCAAGATCATCCACTATTTCAAACCCAATGGATTTTTGACCTTCCAATCTGAAGGGATTAACAGAATTCAGTAGATACAATTGACCTTCAAGTGCAAGGGCAGTTATAGCCTCAAGAGCTTCATCAAAATTTCCCCTAACTGATAATACATCCGCTCCATGGAACATTGCCTGGGCAAGTTTACCAAGAGCCACTTTTCCAGATGGAAGAAGTACTATGCAGCGTAATCCGGCTCTTGCAGCATATGCAGCAAGTGAAGCTGATGTATTTCCTGTGGATGCACATCCAACAGTATCTACTCCCAATTCAATGGCTTTTGTAATTCCAACACTCATTCCTCTGTCTTTAAAGCTCCCTGTTGGGTTTGAGCCTTCTACTTTAACGTAGAGGTCTACTCCAAGTTTTTCACCGAGCTTATCGCATTTGCAGAAAGGAGTTCCACCCTCTTCAAGACTTACAATCTTTGCAGGATCCACAGGCATAAATTCCTTATACTTCCACATTGTGGATTTTCTGCAATTAAAAACCTCTTTAGAAATTTCTGGTTCGCATATAACTTCAAGTATCGAACCACATTCACTACAAGTATATATTATATCGTTTAAATCGTATTTTGCACCGCATGTAATACATTTTATCATGATTTCACCATTTTGTAATTTGATAAATAATAAATAATTTTAATAAATATTCTGTTTAAAGGGGCAATTTAAAACCAGGAGTTATAACATGCCTCTAACGTAATTTCCCCATGCTATGGTAAAATTAGCCTCAATAAATGCCCCTATGAGAATTAGAATAATTGCTATTGCAAGCAGGACTAAGGATTCCTTTAAGTCGTCGTAACCTGCATACATTATTTGTTCTAACTGCTTTTTTAAAGGCAAATATCCTTTAATTTTCGTCAAATTACGCATAAAACTGAATATAACGCTTGCAAGCCTGAATCCTGCAGTTCCTGCAATAATAATTCCCGTTATTTCGAATATCCCGTGAGGTAGTGTATAGATAATAAAATTACCGATCGGGAATTGTGAAGCTGCATATCCAATAAAAATACCGTTATAAACCAGTATAAGTGCAGTTCCTAATCCAAAAATAATTCCCCCACCATAGATAAGAAACGCAATTTTAAGATTATTAATAAAGATAGATAAGGTTGTAAGTTTAATTTCGCCTCTGTTTATGCTTTCTTTAAATGATCTAAGTACTTCTCTCATAATCTGGTCAATAGTGCCAGATAAGAAATAGCCTGCAAACATGGATGACAGAAATAAAGCTGCTGAAAGTATTAAAAAGTGTTCATTACGTTTATAAAGGCCCGAAAAAAAGCCTTCGTGGTCTTCTTTACCCGAATATCTCTCAATATCTCTTTCTAACATTTAGGTTCCCTTTCTAAAATTTTTTGAGCAATTTTCTTTGATTTTTCCCGTTTCTTGGAAAATTCATTTAAGAAGTCCTTCATCATCTCTGCTACATTCTTTTTACACTCACCACACATAATATTACCGCTTTTGCATGACTCATATAACTCGGTGAGTTTCTTCTCTGATGGTTCCAGATGGTAAAGAACCAGTTCATAAACTGTGCAGACTTCCGGAACTCCGCCATATTTACGCTGCTCATCAAGACTATCTTTACCGCCGGTTTTAGCTGATCTAACCTTCTTTTCTGCAGTTTCAGGAGAGTCACTTAAAAAGATAGCAGTATTGGGTTTGCTGCTTGACATTTTATCTCCAGTAAGCCCTGTAATAAATCTGTGGTAAGTTGATGAAGGTGGAATAAACCTAAATTTACTTTTAAATCGTTCTGCAATGTCCCTTGTAAGACGTATGTGCGGATCCTGATCTGGCCCTACAGGAACTACAGATGGTTTAGGGCCACCACATTCTTCCAGTTGGGGGTGAAGAATATCTGCAACCTGAATTAGAGGCGCATAAAGATGTGCAATGTTTGTACTTCCATGAAAACCGTATATGGCTTTCATTTCATTGAAAGTGACCTTTTTTGATAGCATATATGCCAGATCTCCCACAGCTCTATTTTCTGATTGGAGATAGGTGTTTATGTTTTTCTTTTCAAGGTCCAGGCCCAGTGCAATGTAATTGGTAATGTATTCAGATATCGCCAGTTCCTTTGAAGTTTCAAAATCAACTCCTCTCGCAGAATAAGCCTCCATGTCTGCTATGGGTATGTGTATGTCTGCTCCCTTCTTCTGGTACCATATGATCTGATCAACGATCATTTTATGGCCTATATGCATTTTTCCACTTGGCATCATGCCGCTTATAACTGCAAATGGGTTTCCTTCCCTCATTGATTTTACTATTCTGCCGTAATCTCTCTGGCCAAAAACAATGCCCCTTGTTATTAGATGATGAGGAGATTCAATTTCTTCAACAAAATCTGCAAATGGTTTAATTCCAAATTGTTCTATGAGTTTTTCATAATCTAAAGTTGCTGAACCCCATGGATCTATCACTTTGTTCACCTGAATTAAGATTTAAATTTTAACATATACAAATTGCTCAAGATAATTTGTATTTTATGGTCATTTCCAACAATGATGTTAATAATCAATGCAATATTTTATAATTTACTATTAATTGCCTATTTTAGAATATATAATGTATTAAGTTATTTATTTTAAATACTGTTCTTTTATGGCCTTGTCCATTCTACATTGTAATATGTGATGTCGTTTTCTTCATCAACAACTGCAAAAAGAAGCTTTTTATTTACTCCATGTGCTACCCGAACATAACTTGAAAAATCAGTTGCTGGAATCTCACAATTTTCAGGAACCACCTTTACAAGATAATCTGAATGACCGTCACCAGGGGATTTTCCTCTTTCATACAGCCTAAATTCAGAGCCGTATTTAAATCCTGTCTTAACAATATAACCCCTGTTTCTAAGATCACTGTAAACAAGGTATTTTATGAATAGATCTTCTCCACGAACCATTTCAAACATTTCATCTATTGATATGTTTTTTCCTTTCTTTGAAATTTTTAATTTGCCTTTTTCAGCAAGATAAAGTGCCTCAATAAGGGTAATTTGCAACCCTTCCTCACTCATATTCCCATAATGGCTTTTTTCGTGGAGTTTTATTCCTTTTTTATCTTTGATTATAACTAAATTTCCTGATAATTCTGAATTCATTGTAAATCACTTGAGATTTTATTCTAATTTACTTCTCAATTATTGCATGCCTTCTTTTTAGATCTGTTTCTTTTTTACCAAGACGTGCCATAAACTCAGCTATAAGCCCATCAAGGAATAAATGAGTACTATCTTCAAAAAGAGTACCCATTGGAGCTAAATCATCATAATGTCCCTTTAAAACATTTGATGTATAGTGTTTCCACGGTCTTTTTGTTTTACTTTTAATATTAATAACAACATCTAAACTTTCTCGAAGTCTTGACTCTGGATTTCCAGTTATTCCTATAACCTTTGCATTAACTTCCTTTGCCGTTTCAGCAGCTAAAGTAACGGTTTTAGTTTCTCCAGATCCTGATATTGCAATTAAACAGTCTGATTTTTTAATTGCAGGGGTTGTTACATCTCCAACAACAAATACTGTAAAGCCAAGATGCATAAGTCTCATTGCAAACATTTTTCCAACAAGTTCAGACCTTCCAGTTCCCACAATAAAAACGCCTTCTGAATTTACAATAGTATCTATCATTTCAGAAACGCTTTCTTCTTCTATCTTATTTATAACTTCTAAAGCATGTTTAGTGATTTCTTTAGCTGTTTTTTTTACGTATTTCATCTTATTCCCTGTAATAAATTAATTTAAATGGATTTATTTAAAGTCCGGTTATTCTAATACCGGCCAGTTTTATTCTATTTCGAATATTGAGATTTATAAGCAATGGGGTAATCTTTTCCACAATTCTTGCATTTTCAAGGGGGCCGCAGTCTATGGCTTTAACGCCAGGAATCTTTTCTGCAAGTGCCATAACCTCTTTTTTAGCTTCTGCATCATCTCCAGATATTAGACAATCACATTCTACATCTTCAGTTATATTCAGCAGGCTTGCAGCACTGATATTGTTAAAAGCAGATATAACTTTTACATTTTTATCTTTTAGGAATTCAGCAGAGCGTTCTGCAGCAGATCCATTCCATACTTCAATATATCTTGTTGGTTTTCCTCCAATACAGCCATCTAAAGGAACTGTTGCATCGATCATTATTTTATCTTCTAACTGGTCTTTTACGCTTCTAAGAGTTACCATTTGAGCTTGAAGAGGCACAGTTAATAATGCAATGTCACCTTCTGCTGCTGCTTCATCATTGGTCATTCCAGCAACATTTCTGGTTTCATCACCATCTAACATATTTTTTATCATATCAACCGTATTTTCAGCTTTTTTAATATCTCTTGAGCCGATTATTACAGTTTCGCCTGCTTTTACAAATCTTACTGCCAATCCTATTCCCTGATCTCCGGTTCCACCAATCATTGCAATTTTCATAAAAAATCCCCATTTTTAAATATCATTAATATTTTATCTTATTTACATTATTTAATCAACAATATTTAAGAATGATCCAATGTATAATTCGAAAATAGATATTTTAACTTTAAAATTTGGTTATATAAATTTATTCCGTTGATTGATTAATCTGTAAATATGAAGCTCATTTTACAATTTAAAATGGTCTCCTTTTGATTTTTAATTATTATTTTCACCTTAAGTTCAATCATTTCATCAAATAATATCATACTTATGATAAAATAAATATTAATTGAGGCTATATCTAATTGCCGAAGATCTCTATTCGGCTCCAATAAAATCCCCAAATCTTTATCAAATTTAGATAAAGCTTTAATAACCCTTTAATTAGTATTAGAGATGGTTATGGGTGAGAAATAATTTTGTTGAAGGATGATCACGATATAGTTAAAAATCTCCAGTAAAACATGTTATGAAAAATGCCTGAAGAATCAAAGGAATTTACACGTCCTTTTTTAATTACACATACACATTGAAAGTCAAAGACAATAGATTAATTAAAAAAACTGAAAGAAAAAATGAATCGGGATTTTCTTTAATGCTTCATCATTTAAAATTCTTTAAATTATTTATGTAATCAAGACTTTTTAAAATTTCATCCTGCTTTTTAACTTCGATTACACAGATTCCATCAAATTTAATCTTATTTAAACCATTAAAAAGCGATTCAAAATCAATACTTTCACTTCCAATTGCATCGTGATTATCAAATGAACCGTCATTATCACTCAGATGAATATGCTCCAGATTATCATAATTAAGCATATCTTCAACAGATATGCCCATATTATGAGCGTGGCCCACATCAAGAGTCATGTAGGCGTTGATTTCTTTTATTATATTATTAAGTTCTTCTAGATCCTTGCAAATCATTCCTTCCATGTCCGGCATGTTTTCAACGCACATCTTTATTCCCATGTCTTCAGCATATTCAGAACACTCCTTTAGCGAATTTAAAGTGTTATTCATAATTTGTTCCTTAAATTTACGTGCTAAAAATGCCATATGACCTGGATGGACAACAACAACTTGAGCATCAATTTTCACTGCTAAATCCATTGAATTTTTTATTTCTTCCACTGAAGCTTTTCTAATAGAATGGTTAGAAGAAGCTAAATTGATGTCCGAAAGAGGTGCATGTACGCTTGTTTTAAAATTATAGGAATTAACAATTTCATAATCTATTGAATTATATGGATATTCCTTTATTAGTTCAATATATTCTATTTTGATGCTTTTTAAATAATTTAATATTTCTTCAAGAGACATTGGGAATAATGCTAATGTAGATACTCCTATTTTCATTTTATCACTTATTTAAGTTGTTTATTCAAAAAAAGTTAATAAAAATTTCATTCCGATCATTCACTTCTTATTCTTGCTTGAATAGGAATATTTCGTTTTAATGCATCCAAAATAATTGTTGCAAGTTCAATATCCTTTTTTATTTTTATAGTTCCTTTTTTCCCGACTGTTGCCGTAAATAAGTATTCATCATCCACTATGATATCAAAAGGAATACCTACAGCCTCTTTACCAAAGTTTAAAACCACATAATTACCGGCAAGTTCAACATCCACTTCAGATGTTTTTTCAATTTCCATTGCTTTAAAAGGTTCAACGCCAATACTTATGCCTATTCGCTTTTCAACTTCGTCAATTGTCTTTCCTTTTTTACCAATGAGTCTTGGAATATGTTCCTCATCCATCCAAACCGTTGCACGCTTATCTGATTTCATATCAACTTCAATATGAGCTCCAGGAACTGTTTTCTTAATTTCTTTAATTATTTCCCGCTCTGCAATCTTTTGAACAGGAGTTTTCTCATAAGAAGTTGCTCCCACTTCCATGACAATTGTCTGCTCACCGTAGGTGTATATTTCATGGGCAAGGTCTCCAGTTTCAAAATCCCTGATCTCAATAACTGGTCTTGATAGATCTGCCTCTATCATTCCTGTTGGGACTTTTACAGTAAGTGCAACATCATAAACTGCCGCAACATTTCCCTCGTTTATGAAAATTGTTGTATCCACAATTGAAGGGATTATTCCAAGTTCTACCCGTCCAATCACTCTTTGAATAGCATCTATTGGTCTTGTAGCATGTACAACTCCAATCATGCCCACACCTGCAAGTCTCATGTCAGCAAAAATTTTAAAATCTCTTGTTTTCCTTAATTCATCATATATTGTGTAATCTGGACGTACTAAAAGTAAAATATCGGCTGTTTTTTCCATACTTCGCTCTAATGGCGCATACTGAGTAATTTCATTCCCAACCTGAAGGTCTCTGGGTGATTCCATGGTTTTAACCACTGAATTCAGATTTTGACTATAAAATTCAGCGATAGCCTGGGCAAATGTTGTTTTACCGGCACCAGGAGGTCCTGATATTAATATTCCTTTAGCTCTTTCCCTTAACCTTTCTATAAGTTGTTCTGGGAGCCTATAATCACTAAGAGATACCTTTGCAACAGGCCTGACAACTGTAATTTCAAATCCATCGGAAAATGGAGGTCTTGCAATGGATATTCTGTACTCTCTAAACTGAACTACTGTTGCACCTTCTCTTTCAATCTCGATGAAACTTTTAAAGTCACTTTTTGCTCTTTCTACAATTTCTCTGGCCATACTTTCAATTTCAGCATAATGTAATGGCCTAGAACCAACTTTAACAAGTTTAATGTTTCCAGGTGTTCCTTTCTTTGCCATCGGAATAACGTCTTCTTTTAGATGAACTGACATGGTATTTTCATCGAAATATTTTGTAATCTCCAGATCTTTATATTCTACCATTTCCGGCTGATAATAAATAACATCCAGTCCCTGGGCTTTTGCAACTTCTGTTTGAACTTTATCACTTGTAATTAATGTTGCATCATTATCCTGTGCTGTATCTCTTATCATGGCGTCTATTTCTCCGCCCCTTGCCAGAGATATCTGTTCTAATGTTGGTCTTTTTCCAATGTAATTTAATACAATGGTCCCTTCTGTATATAACTGCTGAAGATTTTTTAATTCTTCTAAACCATTAAAACCTGTTTCTCTTCCCCTGTTAGCCTGATTTTCCAATTCAGATACAACTGCTTCTGGTATTATTACTTCTGAGCCCCTAAATTCATCTTTCTGAACAATTTTAGTTATCCTTCCATCTACAATTACACTCGTATCTGGAACAATTCTCATCATATTTCTCTCCTAATATTTTAAAAAGTTTGTTTAATCCTTATTATAAACTTCATCTGGTTCAAAAACTTTATTTCCAACAATTTCTAATTTATTATCTTTTAATTCCCTAAAGAAGCAGGATTCATAACCTTCATGACAGGCTCCACCTTTTTGGCTAATTTTAATAAGAACAGCATCCTCATCACAGTCAACCAGTATTTCCTTCACTTCCTGGAAGTTTCCTGAACTTTCTCCCTTAAGCCATATCTTCTGGCGTGAAGTACTCCAGTAATGTGCTTTTTTTGCATCTATTGTCTTTTGAAGGGCTTCACGATTCATAAATGCCACCATGAGAACCTCTGAGGTCTTATAATCTTGAGCGACTGCTATGACCAGTTCCTGATCTCCTACTTTATGTCTGAAGTTCAAACCGCTTTCTGCTATATTCATATGATCATCTCATTTCAATTTCTTGATGTAATTTTGTGTATAAGTCGTTTAAATCAACCAGTTGCTGATCTCCAGACTTCATATTTTTTAATGTTACTTTTCCAGCATCTATATCTCTTGCACCGACTAAAACTACATATTTTGCTCCCAAGTTGTCTGCATAGGACAATATTTTCTTAGTTTTTCGTTTTGCAAGATCTACATCAGTTTTGATACCTTTTTTCCTCAAATTTTGGGTTATTTTAAACGCCTCGTCCCTCATTTCCTGAGATAGTGGCGCGACAAATATATCTACATGTCCTTTAATTGGAATCTCTGTATTCTGTTTTTCAAGTGCCCCCATAACTCTGTCAAACCCAAAGGCAAATCCTGTGGATTCCACTGGTTCGCCGCCAAACACTTCTATTAAATTATAGGTTCCACCACCACTTATTTGTTTTTGTGCTCCAAGTCCATGTACATAAATTTCAAATACAATTCCTGAGTAATAGTCCAGTCCCCTTGCTATACCGAGATTTACAATGTAATTTGTAAATCCAAATGTTTCAAGAGTATTTAAAAGCTCTTCCAGATCATTCAAAGACTTAGAAGCACCTTTACACTTTTCTACAACGCTTCTGACTTCTTCTATGACTTCTTTATGTCCCTTCATTTCAATCAGATTTAAAAGGGTTTCTTTAAGGATTGAAGATACATTTAAGTTATTCAGCAAATTTTCAAGTTCTTCAACATCGCCTTTATCAACCAAACCCATTATTTTTTCCTGATCACCTGCAGCAACTTCAGCATCGCTTAAAAGACTTCTGATAATTCCCAGGTTTCCAATATGGAATTCAAAATCCTTTAATCCAAGTTCTTCTAAGGCATGAGCCGCCATGGTAATTACTTCTGCTTCTGCCTCTGGAGACTTTCCTCCAATCAATTCACATCCAAACTGCCAGAATTGTCGGAATCTACCGGCTTGAGGCCTTTCATATCTAAAACAGCTGCCAAAATAGTACATTTTAATTGGTTTTGCATGTCTCTGAAGTTCATTGAGGTAAAGCCTTGCAACTGGAGCTGTTAACTCCGGCCTGAGTGCTAAATCCCGGTTTCCTTTATCTTTAAAGTGGTAGATTTCTTCTTTAATTGCCTCTCCTGATTTTGTGGTAAAAAGGGTGAGATCCTCAAATATTGGTGTTTTTATTTCACCATAACCATAATTTTCAAATACTCTGCGTAATGTGTTTTCAACGTATTTTCTCTTTTCCATTTCCTTAAATAGAAAATCTCGTGTTCCTCTGGGTCTTGATATTTCCATTAACTTCACCTTGCTTGATAAATAGATAAAACATGATTTTAAGAAACAAAAGTTTCATGTATCTTAACTAATTAGTTTATTATTTCATTTAATACGATTACTTTAATTATTTTAACTCTTAGAGTTTATATTAATTGATCGTTTGTGCCGGATTATTAAAGAGTAATATTAAAATAACATAAAGTTATTTAAGTCCTAAATATGCTATAAAGATTACTTAAAACTTATTTAATTACATACCTCACTATTTAAACTTTAAATGGATATAAGTATAATATGATTTTATATTTTGCATAAATAATGGCAAATTGAAGGTCGTTGATCCATATAAAGAGATTCTAGAATTGGGGATCGACAATAACAATGTATTTATAGGGACATGGAGAGAAAGAATCTAAGGAAATAGAGCAAATTTCCGCCCTGCTTAAATCAGACTATTTTAGGATTGAAATTGTGAAATAAGAGAGTTTGAAAACGAATTGGATGAAGGCTTAAATCAGACTATTTTAGGATTGAAATATACCTATCATATCAGACCCTTACGTGCCTTCAACAGGCTTAAATCAGACTATTTTAGGATTGAAATGGCAACGTTTTATTAATCGCAAGATGGGATAATTCTGCTTAAATCAGACTATTTTAGGATTGAAATATGAAAGACAATGAAATTATAAACGAATTAATGACTAGCTTAAATCAGACTATTTTAGGATTGAAATGGAAGATTAGTCTCCGCACTTGTTAGGGAGGCGGGGCTTAAATCAGACTATTTTAGGATTGAAATTACCTAATTCCGTAGCCTTGTTAATTATATCGTTATCGCTTAAATCAGACTATTTTAGGATTGAAATTTGGCATATAAAATACGGTAATTTAGAAGATTATTGGGCTTAAATCAGACTATTTTAGGATTGAAATCCCTGGAAAGTATTGCACTAAAATTCGGTATTCCTGCTTAAATCAGACTATTTTAGGATTGAAATTTATTAAATTGGAGAGTATAGAGCCAGGGGTACATAAGCTTAAATCAGACTATTTTAGGATTGAAATTGTGATAGATACGCTCCTGTACCACTGAAGTAGTAGCTTAAATCAGACTATTTTAGGATTGAAATTTATACTAGTGCATTATGGCGTAGTCATGATATTTAGGCTTAAATCAGACTATTTTAGGATTGAAATAACAGGAAGTTTTGAAGCAGAGTTTAACAAATACTGGGCTTAAATCAGACTATTTTAGGATTGAAATCTTACTAATAAGAGCTGTTTCTAATTCAGTAATAAAGCTTAAATCAGACTATTTTAGGATTGAAATAATGGTTATGCTATTCTATTAGGAGATTTATGTGATAGCTTAAATCAGACTATTTTAGGATTGAAATTAAATTCTTTTTATACGGTTTTAATCTATCAACTGGCTTAAATCAGACTATTTTAGGATTGAAATTTGGCATATAAAATACGGTAATTTAGAAGATTATTGGGCTTAAATCAGACTATTTTAGGATTGAAATCCCTGGAAAGTATTGCACTAAAATTCGGTATTCCTGCTTAAATCAGACTATTTTAGGATTGAAATTTATTAAATTGGAGAGTATAGAGCCAGGGGTACATAAGCTTAAATCAGACTATTTTAGGATTGAAATTGTGATAGATACGCTCCTGTACCACTGAAGTAGTAGCTTAAATCAGACTATTTTAGGATTGAAATTTATACTAGTGCATTATGGCGTAGTCATGATATTTAGGCTTAAATCAGACTATTTTAGGATTGAAATAACAGGAAGTTTTGAAGCAGAGTTTAACAAATACTGGGCTTAAATCAGACTATTTTAGGATTGAAATCTTACTAATAAGAGCTGTTTCTAATTCAGTAATAAAGCTTAAATCAGACTATTTTAGGATTGAAATAATGGTTATGCTATTCTATTAGGAGATTTATGTGATAGCTTAAATCAGACTATTTTAGGATTGAAATTAAATTCTTTTTATACGGTTTTAATCTATCAACTGGCTTAAATCAGACTATTTTAGGATTGAAATAAGTCATAAATATTGATGATAGGAACAAGACTTTTACGCTTAAATCAGACTATTTTAGGATTGAAATTTGCTAAGCTGTATTGTCCTGTGATGTCTGCGTGCTTAGCTTAAATCAGACTATTTTAGGATTGAAATGATTGTATCGGGATATATTATGCTTAACACATGCTTAAATCAGACTATTTTAGGATTGAAATTTTCCCCAACATCATAGTTAACTGGTACTGCATCTAGCTTAAATCAGACTATTTTAGGATTGAAATTGTTGCAGTAGATTATTATACCTTGTTAAATCCTTGGCTTAAATCAGACTATTTTAGGATTGAAATCTTATTGCCCCTACATCTGCACATTCTGTGTGAAATGCTTAAATCAGACTATTTTAGGATTGAAATTGTTGTCATCCAGTTCGTATCTCATTATGTAGTTTCCTGGCTTAAATCAGACTATTTTAGGATTGAAATTATAAAAATTATACAGTAAATACAGGGACAGGGCTTAAATCAGACTATTTTAGGATTGAAATAGAAACTAGATGATGATGAAATCCTTACAGCTGACGATATTAGCTTAAATCAGACTATTTTAGGATTGAAATGAATTCTTCTGATGCCTTTAAATTGTTTCATTGAAGCTTAAATCAGACTATTTTAGGATTGAAATGAGTCTAACGTATCTACATACGCTATATTGGAGTAGCTTAAATCAGACTATTTTAGGATTGAAATTTTTATTTAAAGGCATGATGTAAGGCACTGTTGTAGCTTAAATCAGACTATTTTAGGATTGAAATATTAGATATGGTGGGATTTGATGTTTGGCGATAATGCTTAAATCAGACTATTTTAGGATTGAAATTCAGCAGTTGCACCAAATCAACTTGCAAATCGTGGTGAGCTTAAATCAGACTATTTTAGGATTGAAATGCATTAAAAGATGCAGCAATTCAAATGAATACCAGGCTTAAATCAGACTATTTTAGGATTGAAATTACTTTAATTGAAATGTATAATTGGTTTATAAAGGGCTTAAATCAGACTATTTTAGGATTGAAATAATTTCTTGCATGGACGTTAATCCATGCACATTCACGCTTAAATCAGACTATTTTAGGATTGAAATGAGGAAATATTAAATTATCTGGTTGATGGAGAAGAAGCTTAAATCAGACTATTTTAGGATTGAAATTTCTGGATGCAGAACATGTCCCATTTCATGATAAACTGCTTAAATCAGACTATTTTAGGATTGAAATTACTAGATATAATGGATTATTGCAGTTTGGTAATAAAGCTTAAATCAGACTATTTTAGGATTGAAATGAACAAAGGTGACATTGTATTTGAAAAAGCAACAGCAGCTTAAATCAGACTATTTTAGGATTGAAATGGATTAACAACCGCATATTTAATGGGTGGTTATAAGGGCTTAAATCAGACTATTTTAGGATTGAAATCGAGTAATACAGGATATATGTATTTAGATTATCTTGCTTAAATCAGACTATTTTAGGATTGAAATCATAGCAAACTGGGTAAATACATCATCTGTATTAGGGGCTTAAATCAGACTATTTTAGCTCTATCAAAAATCATAGATTTTTGAAAGCGAGGATTTTTTGATATCTTGAAAAATTTTCGACGGCCTTTTCAAGGAAAAGGTTGTTATTCATAATACTTCAAATATTCATTAAGCATTTTAGGGAACGACTTTGCACTCAAAAATCTAAGTCCAAGCCTTTCTGCCCATACCCTAATACCTTCATCAGCCGCTACAACACCTGCACCCAATTCCTTTGCAAGAAGTAGAACGTCAAGATCTGGCGCGCTGTCAAGGGTCCCTTTCCTTAAAGCTGCCCTGTAACGCTTTCTGAAGTCTTTTATGGCGTTTCCAATTATTTCCATTTCAATTTCAGCTTTGGCTTCGCCTCTTGATAATCTAACCATTGATTCAACAGCCGCCTCCCAGATGGCATTTTCAGATATCCTCATTCCTTTATTCATACGTTCCCTCATATCATGCACGTATTCATAGAAAATTTCTGAAGGTATCTTTGTGTCATATCTGTTAGGTGTTTTTTTAACTATCCATGTTTCAGCCTTAACCAGTATGCTCTCAGGGCACTCATATCTTCCCATATAATTTATAAATTCTTTATAAGTGATTGGGGGCATGTGACAGCTCATGTTTAGTTTTATTCTTGACTCTGCTATTAAATCCACCAAAACATCAACTGTTTTTATCAGTTCTCCTTCACCATATTCTTCTCTAAGCTGATTATCCGTAAATGCGGTTGTATCTAAAACAAACCTTTGTTTTGCAGGCATTTTATCCCCTCAATCCCTAAATTCATCTTACAAATTAATAAAGTCTATCTATTATTATGTCAGCTGATGCTATTAAATGAATATGGTTATTATATTTTCTTTTAATCCTGTTTTAATTTCTTATAGATTATTTCTTAAATTAACTTTAAAAAGTTTATAAATCGAGTGATATAAAATATTCTATTGAATTAGTATAGTGTGATGATAATGATAACCGGTAAAACAAATGTTGTTGGATTAATTGGTGATCCTGTGGAGCACAGCTTATCTCCACCAATGCATAATGCTGCTTTTAAGCATTTAAATCTTGATTACATTTATGTTCCTTATCACGTGAAAAAAGAATCTCTGGGGAATTCAATATCTGGTGCTAAAGCCCTGAATATAAAAGGACTCAATGTTACAATCCCCCATAAAACAGAAGTCATTAAATACTTAGATGTCCTGGATAAACCTGCAGAGCTTATAGGTGCTGTTAATACTATCAAATTTGGTGATGATGAGGCTAAAGGATATAATACTGATGGAATAGGGGCTGTAAGGTCAATTGAAGAAGTTAGTAGCGTTAAAAATAAAAAAGTTATTATTTTAGGGGCGGGAGGAGCGGCTCGTGCGGTTTCATTCCAGATACTTATTGATGGTGCAGAATCACTGGTCATTGGAAATAGAACACCTGAAAATGCATTAAAACTTCAAAAAGACCTTATCAAAAAATTAAATGCTGATGTTAAAACCATTGATCTTGGAGAAGAACTTAAAAAAGAACTTTTAAATGCTGATATTCTAATAAATACAACACCCATCGGCATGTATCCCAATATAGATCAGGAACCTCTTGTTAAAGCTGAAATGATGTGTAAAGATCTAATTTGCAATGATATCGTTTATAATCCTCTTAAAACAGGACTTCTTAAAGAAGCTGAAAAAGCAGGTGCAAAAACCGTTTCAGGAATTAAAATGCTAATATATCAGGGCATGGAGTCCTTTAAAATATGGACTGGCGTTAATCCTCCTTTAGATGTTTTTGAGAATGCCCTTAAAAAGCAGATAAAATGATTAATCAAAGGAGATTTTATGGAAAACATCAAAATAACAGACAATCACATACATGTTGACCCTAAAAATGGTGAAGGTCCCCTTGAAGTTGCAAAAAAATTTCATCGAGCTGGAGGAAGCGTGATGATAATTCCAAATAAACCTACATGGACAGTTGGAGCTTCATGTAATTTTGATAAGGCAATGCAACTTGTTATAAAATATACAGAAGAAATAAACAATAATACAGAGGTTAAAGCTTTTCCAGTAGTTGGAGCCCATCCTGCAGAGCTTTCAAGACGTGTTGAAAACGGCGTGAAACTTGAAACTGCAGAAAAGATGATGATAGAAACATTAGAATCTGCACAGAAACTGGTTATTGAAGGAAAAGCAATTGGAATTGGGGAAATCGGTAGACCTCACTATGAAGTTTCATCTGAAGAGATGGAAGTCCACAACAGAATTATTCTATATGCAATGGAGCTTGCAGCAGATGCTGACTGTGCTATTCAGCTCCACACAGAAAGTGCTGGTGAAGAGCAGTTTTTAGAATTTGCAGAAATGGCCGATAAGGCAGGTTTAAAACGACACAAGGTTATAAAACATTTTTCCGGACCTCTTGTAGCTCCAGATGAAAATCATGGATTAACACCATCTCTTATTGCAACCAAAAGCGTTATAGTTGAGGGGATTAAAAAAGGAAATAACTTCCTTATGGAAACTGACTATCTTGACATGAAAAGCCGGCCCGGAGCTGTTCTGGGCCCTAAAACTGTGCCTAGACGTACAAAAGACTTGCTGCAGAAGGGTATTTTAACTGAAGAAGATGCTTACAAAATTCATGTGGAAAATGTGGAAAAGGTTTATGGAATTGAACTTGAATAAAAAAAAGATTATTTTTTTTTAATGACTGCCGCCTATTAAGAAAGATATTACACTGATAGCAATACCAATTATCACAATTTCAACACTTGTCTTTAAAAGACTTTCTCTGGAAACTCTACCAAGATATATACCTAATGCAACAAGTGCGATGAAACAGGCAACTAAAGTTGTTACTAGAGCTGTCATTCTATCTCCAATTATTAAGAAAGGCACCACAGGAACAAATGCACCTATAAAACTTGAAAATCCATGGGTAAACATACTCATGTAAATCCTTCTTTTGGCTTGCTGGTGAATGAGGGTATCATCAAGCTCACCTTCATTTAACATCATTTTTTCTTCAAGTTCACGAAGTGTTCGGGACTCTTCAGCCCTTTCACCAATAAAGGAACCAAAAGCATTGGACATGGCTAAAGCAATTCCAACACTAAGTCCAGTTAATCCTACGACAAAATTGGATATTTCAACACCACCAGCGGCTGAAACACCACTTGCTGCAAGTGTTCCACCCATAACAGCGAGTATTCCATCCATGGTACCCAGTGCAACGTATCTGCTCATTTTAAGGTATTCTTCAATGAATTCTTTTATGTTCATTTGTTATTTTTCTCCTTTAAACAAAAAATAAGGTTTAAGCCCTTCCAAGCTCCTTATGCGCCCTTGCAAGATGTCCTGCAGCTAATGCACCCATTAATGAAAGCTCTCCGGCGAGAACAGTCCCTGCAACGATTTCTGCGAATTTATGAACCTTCTCATTACCATAACAATCCATGATTTCAAGGCATTCCCGGGCTGTATCTATACTTGTACCACCACCCACAGTTGCAACAGGCACGTCTGGAAGTGTAACTGAGAAATAAAGGTCTCCATTTTCTTCTTCTGATGCGGTGGTTATTCCAATACTTCCTTCAACTATGTGGGCTTCATCCTGGCCTGTAGCTAAGAACATAGCTCCAATCATGTTTGCGTATTGCGCATTAAAGCCCATACTTCCAGAAATAGCAGATCCTATAAGATTTTTAGAGGTGTTAACCTCTACAATGGCTCCAGCTGTAGCTTTAAGTTTTTTCTCAACTATTTCTTTAGGAATGAGGATTTCTGCGACAAAACTTTTACCTCTTCCTTCCACAAGGTTTAAGGAAGAGGGTTTTTTATCAACACAAACATTTCCACTTAATGCAACTATATGGGCGCCAGTTTTATGTGTTAAAAGGCTTAAAGCTGCTTCAGTTGCTATTGTAACCATATTCATGCCCATGCTGTCTCCAGTTGTAAACACAAATCTAGGATAGATATACCTGCCGACTATAAGTATAGGGTCAATTTTTATAAGCTTTCCATGTCTTGTAGTTACTTCCGCTGCCTTTTTAAGCTCTTTAAAGTTCCTTTCAATCCATGCTTTAATTTCAAGTGCCTCAGACACGGATTTGGCCTTTATAACTGGTGCTCTTGTCATCTTATCGTCGATAATTTTGGTTGTGACACCGCCTGCTTCAGCTATAACAGAATATCCTCTGTTTACAGATGCTAAAAGTGCCCCTTCAGTTGTTGCGAGGGGTACGTAAAATTCACCCTTTGCATAATCACCATTAACTTTAAGTGGCCCTGCGATTCCAACAGGGATTTGAATGGCACCTATTGGTTGTTCTATGTTCTTTTTAGAGGCGGCTTCCATATCGATGGAATAATTTGATAAATGTTCAATTTTGGAGTTGCTTACTTCTTCTATGAAACTTCGTCTGATCGTTACTGCTTCATCAATGTTATCAGTGTATTTTTCAATTTCACGAAGTTTTATTTCCCCCTTCTTGATTTTATCTATAATTTCTCTTTCATCAACCATAATTTCACCAGTATACCTTTTAATATGTTAAAAACTAAAAATTACTTTTAATAATCATTAAATCAAGATATTGTATTTTATATGAAAGTTATATAAAATAAATTTTAGTTATGTTATGGATGTTATCATAACATGTTTTTTATAATTTCTACGATCTCAGATGGCCTGGATGCGACATTTACCCCTGCTTCTTTTAGGGCATTCATTTTACTTTCTGCAGTTCCACTTTCTCCTTCAATTATGGCCCCTGCATGTCCCATTCTTTTTCCTGGAGGTGCTGTAACCCCTGCAATGTAAGCTATGACTGGTTTGGAAATTTTTTTAGCTATATATTCTGCTGCTTTTTCTTCTGCATTACCGCCTATTTCACCGATCATAACCATTGCATCGGTTTCATCATCTTCCTCAAACCTCTGCAGTACATCTGCATAGTTCAATCCAACAACAGGGTCTCCGCCTATGCCTAAACATGTGCTTTGACCCATACCTGCATTTGTTATCTGGTATGCGACTTCATATGTGAGAGTACCGCTTCTTGATACTATTCCAATGTTACCTTTATCAAATATATGTGTAGGCATGATTCCAAGCTTTCCAACGCCTGGAGATATAATTCCAGGAGTATTAGGACCTATTACTACAGTATTATTTCTTTTTGCATATTCTACAATCTGCATTGAATCCTGGACAGGGATATGTTCGGTTATTATTACAACGAGGTCAAGCTGTGAAATGGCTTCGTATGCAGCGTCCTTTGCAAATGGTGCAGGGATAAAAATTATTGATGCATTAATATCCAGTTCTTCCTTTGCCTCTGCTATTGAATTATATACATTGACCGGGCCAAATTTTTGACCCCCTTTCCCTGGTGATGTTCCTGCGACTATCTGCGTGTTATAATCAAGCATATGTTCAGTATGGAAAGATCCTTGCTTTCCTGTGATTCCCTGTACTATACATCTTGTATCTTCATTCAGAATTATCATCTAATCACCTCTCCTGAAACTTTCATTCTCTCTGAGAGAGGTACTGCTAAATCCATTACATTTCCATTCATAAAAGCAGAAACTGACATTATAATACCTCTCGGAATTACATATGATGGTGATCCTCTTCTTACAAGACGAACGTGCTGATTACCTATTGCAGCACCCACCATGGCCCCTGCTACAGTTCCAACGCTTTCAATATCATCTATTGTTGCAACCACAACCGGATCATCTGTTTGGTTTGAAACATAGCCTATACCTGGGATTTTAAGAGTTCCATCAACTCCTCCACCCCCAATATCATTAACGTTGTCCATGCCTTTAGCTGCTTTCATTACTGAATCAGCAACTTTACCAACAATTTCTTCCCCACCATAAGTGTCAAAAGCTATTATAACAGCGTCAGGATATCTATCCTGCCTTATTTTAGCTTCAGCATAAGAAATACCCTCTCCTGCGCCCTTTGATGTCTCTGATATTCCTTCTATATCTCCAAGATTTTCTGCATTTTTTCGGAGTATCTCAATTATTTTAGAATTAACGGATTCAAGCTTATCATCCTCAACAAATGCGCTTATAACAACGTCATCTCCAGTAATATTAGTTAAAGCTGCTTTATAAGCTCCTGAATCTATTAATTCAGGGATATCTTTTTCTATATTCCTAATAAGAGAGCAGCTGCAAGAAACATCATTTATTGAGATATCTGCACCAATAGCAGTTAATTTCAATTGATCACCTTTAATAGTTAAACATGTAATTTTATATAAGCTATATTTTGATGAACTTGTTTTTAAAGATTTTGTGAAATATTTAATAAACTTTAAAAAAAATAATAGAGATTAATAAATGAAATTTATAAATATTAGTTTAATAAATATTGAAAGATCTCCAAAAATGACAAGGTAGTATTGATGTGTTAGGAAAAACGATGATTTGTGCCCCTATAATGGAAAAAGAATCCAAGTATATTCTTAAATCTGCTGCTCGGGCAATTGATCTTGGAGCTGATATTTTAGAGTTTAGAATTGATACTCTGGAAAATCCTGATTCCAGTGAAATTCAACAGTTAATAATAGATATTGACCACCCAATAATCGCTACCAATCGAATAAAGTCAGAAGGTGGATTTTTCAGTGGAACGGAAGAAGAAAGGATTTCCATACTTATTAAAGCCGCTGAATACGCAGATATAGTTGATATTGAATTACAGACACATGATAAACTCCGAGGGAAAGTTATAAAAGCTTCAAAATCAAATATAATATCATACCACGATTTCAAAAAGACCCCTACATTTGAGGAGCTTTTGGATGTGGTTAAAAAGGAAAAAGAAATTGGAGATATAGCAAAATTTGCCGTTATGGCCAAAAATTATAAAGATACCCTAACTGTCTTAAAAGTACTTTTAGAAGTTCAAAACACAATTGGAATATCTATGGGAGAAATTGGCAAATATACAAGAGTGGTTGCACCACTTTTTGGTTCTCCCATCACATTTGCATCAATAGATAAAGAATCTGCCCCGGGACAGTTGGATATTGAAACAACAAGAAATATTTTAGGAAATTTGCGGTGATAAATTGAAAACAAGGTCATGGTTAATTATAGGAATTATAATAATAGGCATTATAGCAAGTTCGGCTTTTTATATTACCCAGGGAATGAGCAACGTTGATATAACCCTGAAAACTGATGGGACAAGTGTGGATGTTCAAGCATCTTCACTTTTTGAAACTCCTCCACAGATGACGGCTGAAATGGAAAGGAAGGCTATGGAAGATATACAGGATCCCCATAGTTCTGTTGAAAGCATTAAAAAGGATTTATCAGCCATTGCCAAAAAATATAATTATACCGCTGACGTTACTATCAAATCACAATTTGGAACTGATCAACTTCCAATGCCTGCCACAGTAAGTGGAACATCAATGGTTCCAACTTTACAGGATGGCCAGGACATAATTGTTTTAAAAACCAAGAACATAAAGGTAGAAGATATTGTAGTTGCTTTTCACCCGGATTATGGCATGATTGTCAAAAGATTAAAAAAAATTGAAGGAAATAGGGTCTATTTAATGAGCGACAACCGACAAGTAGAAGTTTATACCACTGAAACACCTCTTCCGGATGGTGCTGTGGAAATTCAGACTATAAAAAAGACTCCTCTTGATACATGGCTTTCAAAAGACAAGGTAATAGGAGTTGTAAAAGAATATTAGAGGGAAGAAACCTATTTCCCTCATTTATTTTAATTATTAGATGATTTTAATGAATGGAAAATACAGAAAGGATATATCTCCCCAAACTGAAGTTTACATTGTCTTAAAAAAAGATCAACGCTCAGGAAAGTTGACTCGAGGAACAGTTAAAGATATACTCACAAATTCGTCTTTTCATCCCCACGGAATTAAAGTAAAATTAAATGATGGCCGGATTGGTAGAGTAAAGCAAATTATCAAGAAATAAATACTTCTTCTAAACTCATTTTGAACTTTGTAGCCCAGATATATATTATCCTAATTCAGCAGGTCTCTTAACCCTCTTTACCCCCTTTTACGTGATATGATTTTTATAATTAACAATACAATCATTTTTTTTTTGAATTTCCCCGGTAAAAATCAAAATCCATTAAGATTCCACATCCTTTAGGGCCTATAATTCCTTTTTAACAAAAAAAATGTCCTTTATTGTCTAATTTTTCATTAAAAACTAAAAAATAATTAACATTTATATCATATTATAATAAAGAATTATTTCAAGGTCATAAAATGATGGAAACATTCTCAAAATATTTAATTTATTTTATTTTAGGTGGGCTAATTGTTACTTTAGCTACATACTTCGGAAGTGAGAAAAGAGGACTGGTAGCTGCGTTTTTTGCAATGTTTCCAGTTGTGACTGCATTTACATTATTTACCATATATTCTGCATCAGGTTCCGATGCTGTAACATCATACGTTAAAGGATTACTTCTATTAACTCCCATATGGATTATATATCTACTTATTGTACTTTATTTGCTGCCAAAATATAATTTTTGGATTGCTTTAGCTACTGGAATAATTGTTTATATGTTAATTGCTTCTATTCTTGTTTTTAGATATTAAAAAATTATTGGGAAATTAATCAGCTTATTCTTTACCCCTGTAGTGATATATAATGTAAATAATAACTGCTACAATGCCCATTCCAATAAATATATCCAGAATATGGAAATAGCTCCTTATTGTTTCCCAATGAGGGCCAAACATTAATCCTATGTAACCTAAAAAAGCAACCCATGGAATACAACCTAAAATAGTGTAAACAGTGAATTTTTTAAAATTCATTTCAGCAATACCCGCAGGTAGAGATATAAATGTACGAACAATTGGAAGCATTCTGCTTACAAAAACTGCCTCATGTCCATATCTTTCAAACCAGTCATGGGCCATTTCAAGTTTTCTATGGCTTATAAGGAAATATTTACCGTATTTTTCCAAAAATGGCCGTCCACCTATCGATCCAACAAAATAAGCTATCCATGAACCTAATAAATTTCCCAGAACACCTGCAATTACTATTCCTGAAAAGGTCATCTGACCCTCCCATGCAACATATCCTGCAAACGGCATAATTACCTCACTGGGAAGCGGTATACAAGCGCTTTCTATGGTCATTCCCAAAAAAACGCCCCAATAATCTAAATATTCAATTAGATTAATAGCTATTTGACTTACATAATCAAGTACACTTATCATAGGATTAAAATAATTAATCTGATGATATATAATTTTAGTTATTTTACTAAATAATACAAAAGATTATATTAAACAGAGTACTATAATCATAAACGCATTCTAAATTTAATTTTAGGATTATATTTTTTTCTTAATACAGGATAACATGTCTAGGTGCTAAAATGAAACTTATCAAACTCAATATTGAAACATTTCTTATATTCTTAAGGGGCCTGTTCATGGGAACAGCCGATGTTATTCCGGGAGTTTCTGGAGGAACCATTGCATTAATCACAGGTATTTATGAAAGATTAATACATGCAATAAGTCGAATAGATTTTAAATTTATATTATACCTTTTTGAAGGAGATTTTAAAAGATTTAAACAAAATGCAGTTCAAGAAATAGATTTTGAATTATTTATTCCATTACTTTTAGGCATAGGCCTTGCAATTCTTACCATGTCAAAGGTTATATCATTCCTTTTAATCAATTATCCTGCAATTACTTTCGCTTTTTTCTTTGGTCTGATACTTGCATCAGCAATTTTTGTCTATAATCATGTTGATGAACTTAATATAAAAAATATAACGTTTGTAGTTCTTGGTTTTATTTTCGCAGTTATATTTGTTGGTTTAAATCCGATTCAAGCGAATCATTCTCTGCCCGTAATTTTTCTATCAGGTTCTGTAGCCATATGTGCAATGATATTACCTGGAATCTCTGGAGCATTTGTCTTACTTCTTTTAAACCAGTATGAATACATGATAAATGCCTTAAACAATTTACAATTTATAGAAATCATCACATTTGTGGCTGGTGCTTTGGTTGGGATCCTATCTTTTTCAAGAATTTTAGATTATTTATTGATTCATCATAAATCAGTTACCATGGCATTTCTGGTTGGTCTAATGATTGGTACTCTTAGACTCCCCTACCAAAAAATAGTTGTTAGTATAGAATCACCAATCCCTATTGTGATTGCTGCTGTTATTGGATTCGTCATAGTCTTTATTTTAGAGAAAAGATTTGAAAGCCATCCATTATCTTCAAATATAAACAAAAAATAATTTTTTTTATTTATTCAAATTTTTTAAATTCCCTTGGATTAAATCCAATTTTTAGAAGCTTTGTACTATCTTCACTGTTAATATTTCTTTCTTCAGTTGGAGGTATAGGACTTCCTTTTTTTGCAAATACAGTTCCATTCTTTTTATTTGCTGCTAAAAACTTTCCAGCATCTCCATTTACAATAATAGATCCCTTAATCATATCTATTCCTGTAAAATCATCGCAGTTGCCATTAATAATTACTGTTCCTCCATTTAATAAGGCACCTGTATTTTTACCAGCGTTTCCATTGACCCTGACAGTCCCATCCCTCATTAAAATACCGGTACTCAAATCAACATTTCCATTAACAACTATTTGTGCATCTTTATTTAATCTAGAGCCTACAGTATCTCTTATAATTCCATCATCTATTAAAATCCCATTATTTGTAAGTTGACTGCCTTTAAGTTTATCGCCTTCAAGACCGTTCATTAAGATATCAGTGATGGATTTAAATTTTCTGTATCCTTGCATATCTGATTTAACTTCAACTAGATTTCCTATGGGGTCTTTAACGTTTCCTTTAATGTAAATAGATCCTTTAACCATGCTTATTCCCATTCGTGTATCAACGTCCCCATCTACAATTACATTTCCAACATTGACTTCTTTACCTGAGCCGCCGAAGAATTTTAAGTCTACACCCATGCTGGAACATAAGCGATGCCCTGCATTTCCATTTATTTTAACATCATTCCCTTTTTTAAGGTGTTCAACTAAATCAGAAAAAGTATATTCATTGCCCGGGATTTTCCAGCTTGGATCAAGCTTTTCGCCCTTATGCTGCCAGTAAAAATTATATGTAAAATCACAGAGACAATCTACAGGTTCATGAAGGTCTATCTCAAGAATCTCCCTATCTTTTTCCTTTGATTTTTTCCCAAATAGTTTAAACATTATAATCCCCCATCTAAATTTCTTTTTAGATGCTTAAAAAATTTGTCAAAATTTTAAAATTTTGACACCACAATAAAATACGTTTTTGTGAGCTTTTATTTTCGAAAGTTCGAAAAATCTCCGATTTTCTCAACTTAAAAAATTCTTCGAATTATTGTGTTTCAGGAAATGTTGTCAAATCGAAGAATTTGTAACAGCAAACACGAAGTGTTTGCATGCTACACATTTCAAATTAAAAAATCTACCATTTTAATCAAAACTCTATTTAACATATAATATTTAAAATAAACAAATTAAGTTTAATTATATTCTAAACATTCGTGATAAAATGGATAAAAATATGGTCAGATCTCTGCAAAAAATTGGTGTTGATACGCGATTTGTGAGCATAATCAATGATGAAATATTTATAAATAATTTAAAGCTTTCAAGATTTTCAAGAAAGAAAGAAGAACTGTTTAAAAAAAGTTTTCCAGAAATTGAAGTTGTTCGCTCCAAAATATTTCAAAAAATATGTATGAGGGCTTCCAGGAATTTAGCCCATTGTATTTCTCCTAAAGAGAAAATTTTTTTAATTAAAAATGATGATCCTGTTAATATCACCCTTAATACAATTTTGGAACCCTATAAAAGAAAATACGGCGTCGAAATTGTTTATGGTGATAATATTGGTGAAGCAGCAGATTTAAATGCTGATTCAATCGCTTTATCCATTACATTGGATGATGAAGTAGAGAATATACTAAATTTAATGCTAAATGGTGCAAAAATAGAATTAATAAGTTCAAACGAAACATATGAAGATAAAAAGTTAATATATCCCCTTATCAATGTTCCAAAATCATGGATATATTCATGGAAAGGAATAGAGCAAGATATTATTCCTGAAAAAAAATATAATAGTCCTGAAGATTTATTAAAATTTTTAGAAAGCTTAATTCCAGATGTAAGGGAAAATATTTTAAAATCAGCCCTATTTATACATAATGAATAAATTATTCGGTTTTTAGAGAATTTTCTTCATCTAAAAGACAATTAATTTCACTAAGAGCAACTAAAAGACTGTATCCTTTTTCAGTAAGCATGTAATCACCCCTTTCATGCCTCTGGATTATAATTCCGCAGTCAAGAAGTTTTTGAATGTGGAAGAGCAGATTACCCCCTCTCAGTCCTGTTAGCTCTGAAAGTGATGAAAATGTTCTGGTTCCATTTGCCATTGATTTAATGATTTGAAGTCTCTGCTTGTTAGATAAAGGTTCAAGTACTTCTTTGACAATGGATTCTTCACATATCAGCGCTATATCCTGTCTTTTCTCCTCATTGGTGCTGTAGATACGAAGAGCTCTCATTAAATTTATTTGCTTTTTAAATAAGTCATTTACTTCTAAAAAACAGATTTCACATTTTTTATACGGTGCTGTTGATTTTAATTCATCTAAATTTGATTGATTTTGGTTAATAGTCTTTTCAGTGACATTATCTTCATGAATAAGACATGCATTATTTTGTAGAAATCCTGTAAACCTTTCTCTACATTCATTTTTCATATCACATTTTTTAACCATTCCCCTTTCAAGACCATGTTCAATATCATGACCCATATATTCTTTAAGTGCATTGATGAAATCTTTTTTTGAATTTACACGTATTAAATCAAGATATTGCTGATTATGGTTTTCCATTAAGAGTTTAATATCATGGTGCATTGTTGCAAGTTTTTCTTTTATCTCCGACATTTCTTTGTTATGGAGTTCCTTTTCACTTAACATTCCAATCACCTGATTTGCATTTTATAATAAAATCAAATATTATATATAAAATACCATGTATAATATTATAACCATTAAGTATATATTTATAGTCTAACAAAGTAAGATGAGGTTGAGAAAACTCATAAAACACCATGTATTTGGTGCAAAGAAACACAGTTTCTCATGCTTAAATCTCTGATTTTTGCAGCTCGAGATTTTCTAACCATAAAAATCAAGATTTTTCAAGGTGAAAAAATGGAAGTAAAATTTGAGTTACAGCACTTCTGCTGCGGTCCTAAAGGATGCCAGATTGAAGTAGAATACGGCGAAATGATGGACGCAGAATAATTATGTTTAATCTAATAACTTATTTTTTCATTACTCTTTATTATTTTTAATACATATTTAAGTATTTTAACGCTGAGTCAATATTTATAGCTTGTTTTAAAAGTCAATTTTAATTAAAAATCTATTTTTAAAATTATTGCCGCTTTTAAGTAGTTTTAATCTTCCTAATGCAATATTCACAAATAATTACCAATAAACAGCCATTATTTTTTCTACATTAATTATATATTCCTTTTAATTAATATTATATACTGGAAAAAATTTCAAAAAGGTGATTTAGGTGGTAATGACTGATGAAATGATGGATGCTGTAGAAAAGGAGAATGTAGTTTTTTTTGCCACTGCAACAAAAAAGGGAACACCCAATGTTGTTCCGATAGGATTTGCAAGGCCTCTAGACGAGGAGACTATATTAATAGTGGATAATTACATGAATAAAACCCGTGAAAACCTTGAAAATAATCCAAAGGCAAGTCTAGTTCCAAGAGATGCTTCAAAATGTCCATATCAGTTTAAAGGAACGGTAGAAATCCATACTTCAGGCAAATATTTCGACGACGCAGTAGATTGGGCCCAGAGCGTGATGAGCGAATTATCTCCAAAAGCTGCAGTTTTACTTAAAGTTGAGGAGATCTATTCTGTAAAACCAGGCCCTGATGCGGGTAAAAAAGTAGATTAAACAATTTACTCCTTTTTAATTATTTTTATTTTAAAAAAATCTTTATTTTATTTCCAGATTTTTAAATTTATTTATATTAATTAGAACAACCACTATTATGTCTTTTTTAATTAAATTTTAACCTTATAATTTCTGTTACAATTTAAATTTTACAATAATTTAGGTAATTATAATGTATTTACTACAGTTTAATGACGATTAAATATATATTTCTAATTAACTATAGTTAAGCCTGGTGAAGATGCAAATGCATTCATGCCTTAAACAAAAAGAGGTGAGAAAATGGGTGTGAAAGAAGAAATAAAAAACCAAATTATAGGAGCGCTTGAAGGGGCGAATTTCCCGATAGAAACACCAGAAGAACTAATTAGTGCAATGCCAGATGGCGCAGAAACTACCTGTAAATCCGGAAATCTAGAATTAAAAGCAGGAAATGCTGGACAGGTACTTAAAGCCGACGACTTCCCATTTAAAAATGCTGAAGAAGTAGCCGATACTATTGTTAACAGAGCATTATAGTTTCTATAATCCTAAAATTCTTCTTTTAAAAAAAATATTATTTGAAACTAAACAACGAAGTCTGCTTGGCTCCATTAGTACCATTTTCATCTTTTTTCTTTGAGTTATTTGAATCGTCTTTAGCTTTCTTTTCTATTTTTGGTGAATTCTCATCTTTTGAAGATTTTTTTGTGCTCTTTTTAGTTGTCTTAGAGGTTTTTTTAGCCTTAGTGCTTTTTAATGCATCCTTTGATTCTTTCTCTTTTTTAGCCTTTGTTTTAGTTTTTTTGGGTGCTCTAACCTTCCTTGATCTAAAAAGCTTTACTTCATCATCTTCCAGCCCAAAATACATCATCATATTATATGCAATTTCATTATCCTGAAACATGATTTCAAAGTATGGAAACTGGGAAATCGCCACCTTTTTTGAGGTGTGAAGTTTTTCAGCTATCTTCTCCGCGACTCTGTTTTGTAAATCTCTTTTACTTCTGCTTTTTGAAAGCATGGTGTAAACTGATGAATTTGCATATCTTGCAAACTTCTTGTAGGTTTCATCCTTTGATAAAGCAACCCCTACACTCATAAAATCATAAGCATATTTCCAGTATGTGTATGCACGTGTTGAAAAAGCCCTTCCAAGGTAAATATCAGCTTGAGAAACCATTTCATAAGCTTCCTCTATTTCATGCTTCTTTTCATATTCACGGGGGATATTTTCTATAACCATTTCAAGTAAAAGGGCTGGATCAGCTTCCACCTGCCGCATAGAATCTTTAATTCTATTTGGATTTTTACTTTTTAAGATGGTTCTCACAGCATCAAATATATTAGACCTCTCATCCTTTTGAGCTATAAGATTAAGGTCTTCAGATGTGATCTTTTCTTCTCCCTGTGCTATAATTTGGAGATCTCCTATTGCAGACCTTAAATCTCCACGTGATCTTTTGGCAAGTTCTCTCAAGACATGTTCTTCAAATTCAACACCTTCTTTTATACATATCTTCTTTAAAAAAGAAACTATTGAGTTCGTATGTACTTTTCGGAGAGTTATAACCTGACATTTAGATTTAAAGCTCTTGATTCTGTTACTGTAAGGATCATTAGCCATCATTATAACCGGTTGGCTCCCTTCCTTTAATATTTTATTAATAGCTCTTGAACCGCCCCGATCATCATTTCCATGAAGTCCATCAACTTCATCAAGGATTATTAGTTTTAATCTACCACCAAATAGGGTCATTGAAGATGATGCCTCCCCTACAGTACTCATTATGGCATCATATGATCGTTTATCACTTGCATTTAATTCAACAGAATCAGAGAATTCCTTCGCAATTAATTGTGCAAATGTGGTTTTACCAGTACCTGGAGGGCCTAAAAGAAAGAGGCACTTTTGAGGATTACCTGCCTTCCACTCCTCAACCCATTTAAGAATTTCCTTTTTCGCCTTTAAATTCCCAAGAACTTCATCAAAGTTCTTCGGACGATATTTTTCTGTCCACAACATCTTTAATCTGCCTTTCCTTTTAATAAAAATTTGGTAAGGAGAGCTTCAAGCTGAATTCTTGGATTAGATCCTTCCCTTATCCTGAAATCGTATTCTCCAATGCTTTGAATTAAATCAACATATACATCTTCTTCAATCATGCTTTCCATTGACATGCGCGAAATTTCCTGATAAATTTGTGTAATCATGTCTTCCCCGCTTGTACCCTGAATAACCATTACTTCTCTTAAAAGATCCCTTGCCCCTAAAAAATCTCCATTCAAAGCCATTTTTACTATTTTACGTACATCCTGAGGTTTTGCCTTGGATACGATTTCATGAATACTCTCATCAGTAATTTCATCTGTAGTTGATGCTGATGCTTGAAGAATATTTATTGCTTTTCTTAAATCCCCTTCTGCAAAATAAACTATGCTTTCAATGGCCTCTCTTTTGATATTTAGATTTTCGGCTTCTGCTATTTTTTCAAGTCTGTGGATGATCTGTGTTCCTTTTACAGGTGCAAATCTGAAGATTGCACATCTTGACTGAATTGGATCGATGATCTTTGAAGAATAATTACAAGATAATACAAATGATGCAGTCTTTGTGTACATCTCCATTTCCCTTCTTAAAGCGTGCTGTGCATCCTTGGTCATGTTATCCACTTCATCAAGGAAAACTATCCTGAATGGAGCCCCTACTGCTTTTAACCTACAGAAATTTTTGATATTTGTTCTTACTGTATCTATTCCCCTTGCATCTGATGCATTTAGCTCTAAAAAGTTCTGTCTCCAGTATTCTCCTAAAATTTCTTTTGCAAGGGCAATTGCAGTTGTTGTTTTTCCAACCCCTGCAGGACCTGTAAACATTAAATTTGGCATGCTCTGTTCATTTACGTATTTTTTTAGTCGTTCTATAATATGATCTTGACCTACTACTTCATCAAGGTTACTTGGTCTGTATTTTTCAACCCATGGTCCATTCATTTAATCACCGTTTGTATTTTCCTGATTATCACATAAATTTAAAAATTCAGGTAAAAAAATGTGATAAAAAATTATAAAAATATTCAATCTGATTATAAGCTGTGTTTTTAGTCTGCAATATGGATTTGTAATAGGAAGTATAAAATTTATTGTTATTAATAAATGATAACAAAATGTTTCAGTATCTTTTAAATTATTATTAAAAATATAATTAACCTAAAAAATTGTAAATAACTTTGATTTACAGGGATTTAAAAAATTAATTCATCTAACCTTATTTAAAAAGTTCTCTTATTTCAGAATGAGTTTTATCTTTAATTCCAAGTTCTGTTATAGCTTCTCCATAAGATGCATTAATTACTTTGAATTCAGCCCTGACTATCCCTCTAAAAGCACCATATCCCATTACTTTACCATAATTTTCTGTTATAATATCAATTATTTTACTGAAATCAGTTATTAGTGTATTCGCTCTTTCATCTAAAGGAATATTCTCCGCATTTTCTCTTATTTTATCAAAATCAATTGCAGAGTTGCTTCCCACTTCAACATCTTTTAAAAGACTTTTGCAATCTTCAACAGGTAAAAATCTTCTTATAAGCCCTCTTGCTGGTGCTACCCCCATAATTTTACTTGCACCAATTGACATCGCCAAAAATATGGCTTCATAAATATCTAAAATTAGTTCCGACTTCTCTTTATCTCCCTGAGGAACTATGACATTTTTCGGTAAATCAGGGAAAGAAATCGGAGGTCTGATAACTGGAAGAGGAGCAGAAGACTCTGAAGCTTCTTCTTTAATTTCTTCTTGAGACTCTGAAATTTCAGTTTCTAATTTTTCTGTTATTTCTGACCCTTCACCTGTTTCTTCTCCATGAAGAGATTCTAATTCAAGCATCTTTGCAAGTTCTTCTTCAGCTTCTTTAGAATCCAGAGCTTTAACTTCTTCTGACTCTAATATATCCTCTACGTTTTCAGTTCCTGTAACTTTGCTGAATGCTTCTTTTACTCCTTCAGTTTCAACCAGTTCATCAACTATCTCAGCAGCCTCTTCTTTACTAATGTTTTCGACTTTTATACGTTTGTCAATTTCTGTTTTTTCAGGGATTGGGGCAGGAATTTCCTCTAATGATTCAGAAGGGATCAGATCTTTTGTGAGTTTAACTATTTCATCTGCAGATCTTTTAGCTGAAATCCTTACCAAACCTATATTTGCTGAAATATTCATCAATATAATAAAATGCACATTTTCCAGATGTAAAAAAAGAGCCTTTCCTCCTTCTGATTCCACCAATACTCCTTCTATTTCCCCTTGATTGGCCGAATTAAGTAGTCTTTTCGATGAACTTGTAATTACATGTGCCATCGGACCAAAAAGAGCAATATCAGAATTCTGTGACATACTGTGGCTAATAATATCTCCATTACCGTCAGCTATTAAACTACCTTCTATACCCTCAATCTTATTTAAATCAATTAATATTTTAGTTAACTGAGTTTCAATTTTTGAGTCCATATAACCACTTTGATATTATGCAAAAACTCTATCTATTTTTTATGTTTATGCTTATTAATATATCTCAAAACTATATTTAAATCCAACATGGATTATTTAAGATAGATATTTAATTGAAATATTTTAAAAATCCTCTAATTGAAAATAAGCGTTTAAATATCTGAAAAAAAGAAATCTAGTTTAAAAAATGAAAAAATAGAGATTAAAGCATTTTAGCTATAATATATGTCTCTTTAAAAGTTCCCCATTGCTATCATGTATATCTACAAGTAATGGTGATTCTCCATTAATCATGTGAGTAGCACATGAAAGACAAGGGTCATAAGCCCTTATAATCATTTCAAGCTGGTTTTTAAGGCCCTCAGAAACTTCTTCACCTTTTATCATGGCTTTAGCTGTTTCTCTTACGCCTATATCCATTGAAAGGTTGTTCTGACCTGTTGAAACTATGAGGTTTGCACGCTTTATAAATCCGGCTGCATCTGTTTCATAATCATGGATTAAAATTCCTCTGGTAGCTTCAATCATTCCAACTCCCCTCCTGATTTCGCTGGATTCTTTTGCTTCAGCTTTGGTCATCAACGGCTCAGAAATACCCTGTCTTAAATCTGTACCTGTTATTGAACTATCTTCAAGAAGTTCTACAGCTTTTTCAGATGCATACATTAATTCTATCAGACGTGCATAGTGATACAGAAGAGGATTTTGAGCTATTCCATATTTTTCTTTGTATTCTGCAAATAATTCTGATGCTTTTTCGGTTGGAACATTCTGTGCTATGTTTAATCTGGCAAGTGGTCCTACTCTGTAATTTCCTTCTGGGAATCCTATTTGTTTTAAGTATGGGAATTTAAGATATGACCATGGCTGTACTTTTTCTTCAATGTAATCTAAGTAATCGTCTGCATTAAATTCATAAACAGAGTTACCATCTTTATCAATGATTTTAGCTGGCGCATCGTAAAATTCAATATTACCATTATTACTTAAAGCACCGAAATGAGTTTCAACAGGGCCTAAAAGTTCTATTGCTTCACTGTATTGTTCGAATAATGGCTTAGTTACTTCAACACCTTTTTCAACAAGCCCTACAGCATTTTTAGCTTCTTCTAATAGTTTAGTTCTTTCCTCTTCGGTTATTCCTTTGGATTGACCTCCAGGTATGGCTGTAACAGGACTGATTGGTTTACCTCCAACCGCACTTGTTATTACCTGACCGATTTTTCTGGTTTCAATTGCCATTTTTGCAAGTGCAGGATCATTTTTAAGAATTCCAACGACATTTCTAAGTGCAGGATCAGATTCAGGACCCATTACAAGGTCAGGAGCTCCCAGGAAATAGAAGTGAAGTGAATGGGAGTGAATGTATTGGCCAAGAAGCATTAATTCCCTTAATTTTTTAGCTGTTTCTGGTGGCTGCAATCCAAAAACCTGATCTGTAGCCTTAGCTGAAGCTAAATGGTGCGCTGTTTGGCATATACCACATATACGAGGAGTGATACGTGGTGCTTCTTCTACCGCGGCTCCTTCTAAAAATTTCTCAAAACCCCTTATTTCCATAACGTGAAAATGAGCATCATTAACATTTCCAGAATCATCCAGTTGAACCGTGATTTTTGCATGTCCTTCAATTCTGGTTACAGGACTAATTTCTATATTTTTCATCTTTTCACCTCTTTCTTAACCAATTGAGGAATCTTAGAAACCAGTTTTTCCTCCATTATTGTGCTTCCAATAACGAATCCATAAATTAAATGCCCCATATCATACATCTGTTTTTCAACATCTTTTTCCGGCATTTTAGAAAGGTGTGCAATCCTTTTAATAACTCCATTATATACATCGTGGCTAGGCTCTCTTAGAATGTCTAATGAAGGACCTCCACATCCATGACATTGAACTCCAGCCTGTGTACAAAGTGCACCACATCTTCCAAGAGTTACAGAACCAAGACATACATATCCCTGGCTTAGGAAACATTGCTGAGGATCAGGGTCTCCTTCAACTCTTCTGTGGATTTTATCAAATTCAACGTGGTCCATCCATCTCTGGCAATCGGCGCATACAGTCTTTTTAGGAACATCTGGAGTTTCTCCATTTATTAGAGGTATTAATATGTCTCCTGTTAATTTTTCCTTAGGAGGACATCCTGGAATATAATAATCAACTTCTGTAAAATCTCCTGCAGGGTGAACGATAGGTAGTAACTTAGGTACTACTTCTGAAGGTACTTCAGCAGATTCAGTACTCGGATTATCTGTGTAAGTACGTGATGTAACCTCTTCAGGATTGAATAAGTCCGCCATTCCTGTAATACCACCATAACATGCGCAAGTTCCATATGCTATTAGTGTTTTTGATTTGTTTCTTAGTTCTTCAAGCCTTTCTTTATTTTCTTCGTTTCTAATAGAACCAGAAACTATTGCAATATCTACATCATCAGGTATTTCTTTAGCATCTACTAATACTGGACAATAAACTATATCTGCTTTTTCTAGTATCTTTAGTAGATCCTCGTGTAAATCAAGAATGGAAATTTCACATCCTGCACAGCTTGCAAGTGCTTCCATTGCAATTTTAACCATTATTTACCACCCCATTTTATAGTTAGGGTCTTAAGACATGCATTTGGTCCTATGTGATCTATATCTAGTTTTCCTTTGATATCCATAACTTCTTCTACTGCTCCAACCATATATCCATATAAAAGATAGCATAATGGCCCTTTTTGAGGCAGTCCTGTTCTTCTAAGTGCCTGTCTTACAACACAATCACTAAATAAAAGTTTTACAGATGTTTCACCATTGCCTTCAATTGTATATTCATCCTGACCAGATGGCTTCCACATTTCAAAATAAAATTCTTTACCTAATACATCGCCCATTTCCCAAAGAGCCTTTTCGACATCGTCTGTTTTTTCCATTAATTTACCGGCTTCATGTCCCATTCTTTTTCCAGCCTGATAAACAATAGCATTGGCTCCACGACCTGAAACTTGCTCTAATGCACTGGACATAGATCCTATAAATTTCATAAGAACGTGCAGAGCTTCTTCATAATCGTCAATGTCTCCTCCAGTTTCTTTAGGAATTAATTCAGGTTTAAAATTTCCTCTTATATCTTCAATTTCCATTATAAATCCCCTTATATTATCTTTTCTAAAGCTCTACTTACTTTTCTGTCGATATAAAGTCTTTTAGCCACATGTATATCTTCATGTTCCAGTGCCTGAGAAGGACAAATTTCATGACATGAAAGACACGCCATACAGTCCACTTCATTCACTACAACCGTTTTTCCATTTTCCTTATCCAGTTCATACACATCGTTTGGACAATCTTCAACACAAGATCCGCATCCAACGCATGCCTCTTCATCTACCTTTATTTTTACCATTTAAACTCCTCATTTTTTCCTTTATTGCCTTTATTTGGTTAAAAAATGAATTGGAATCCTATAAGGACTTTATTAATGATTTATTCCCTTTTTTTGGTTATTAACATTAGACTTTAAATATTTATATCTTATATAGACTCTTTTTACTATTAAGGGTTTATATTAATTTTCTATAACTTCTAAAACAAATTAATAAGAAATTATTACGAGATAATAAAAGAATTAGCTTAATTTTTAAAAATAATAATGTATAAGGTTATTATATTAAATATTCATTGATCAAATAATATCTAAAGATTAAAAGGGAGATTATAATATTTATAATCTTGATTTAAAATATAATTACATTATTTTTGCAATGAACATTAAAATAACCTTTTTTACAAAATTCATCCCTTTTTATGACAAGAATTATGAAAATCCTTATTGCATTATAACAGAACATTCACTAATTATATTTTATTATATTATCTTTTCTAAAGCTCTACTTACTTTTCTGTCGATATAAAGTCTTTTAGCCACATGTATATCTTCATGTTCCAGTGCCTGAGAAGGACAAATTTCATGACATGAAAGACACGCCATACAGTCCACTTCATTCACTACAACCGTTTTTCCATTTTCCTTATCCAGTTCATACACGTTAAGGGGGCAATCTTCAACACATGATCCACACCCAACGCATGCATCTTCGTCTACTATTACTTTTGCCATGTTAATCAGTCCAATTTTTTCTTTAGAGTCTCTGGAAATATTCTTTTAATTTAATTAATTCATTGTTCCATTAAAACTTAAAAAAATAATTCCACAAATTTAATCATTTTTGGAAAAATCCATATATGAAATTTCTTTACTATTATAGGTTTCGATAAGGATTCTTAATTCTGATAGTTAGTAATAATAAATTTTATGAGATAATAAAATTAAATAGATTATTATTTAAAGAATTAATGTTTACTGGGGTTTATTTTTTAAAAAATTATATTATTTTATAATAAACATTAAATTGATTATAATTATTAACTAAACAAAAATAGAATTATTTTAATGGACTTGTAGATACCAGTTTACAATGAGTTATATATGCTGCCTGCTTTCTTCCTGGCGGATAACATGTAATGAGCAGTAATCGTGCTTCTCCATTCTGTTCAAATTGAATAGGGTTCTCTTTGTAATCCCATCTTATGTCTTTACCATTGGAAGTTACTTTGTAAACATATTTTTTGGATACAATATAATCCTTTATTATGACTTCATCCCCCACATCAAGAGAACCAAGTTTACCAAATAACCCAGAATATTTTGTTCTATGGCTTAATAAGCCACATTCTCCACTTTGACCCGGAAGAACGCTTTCAGGATAATGGTAAACAGTGTTATATCCATTAACAGTATCGGAGCGTATGATTCCATTTACATCTATTTTTGGAATTATTAATCTAGCACTGATAAAGTTTGTATTACCTTTTATAATTGTAGGATCTAATATGTCCACAGGTGCACTTTTTTTAATTTTATATGTTTCTATACTGGCTCGAGCAGCGTTCAATTCCAAAGATTTCTCATAAGCTACAATAATTATACCTGAAGCTATTAAAATACATGCTAAAATAACTATTACTGATAAAAATTTATACTTACGCATTCAAGCACCGCATTATCTTAGTATAGTAATTTATTCACCACATAATATAAACTATAAAGATATTAATTTATATTAAGCATTTTTATTTACCAATATTTTATTTACTTCTTTTGCAAGCAATGATTTTGATTCCGTTACCCTCCATGGGTCATTTATCCATATACAAAGCATTAATTTAACTCCTACATCAGAAAGCTCTTTAACTATGACTTTGGGTTTTGGCTTTTTTAAGACCCAGTCACATTTTGAAGCCACATTTTCAAGAGATTTAAGTGTTTTTTCAAGTTCTTCCTCATAGGGTATTGTAATATCTAAATCTACTCTCCTTAAATCAGATCCAGTATAATTTATATAAGGATTTGTGGAAAAAATAGAATTAGGAACCGTGATAATTTTTTTATCGTATGTCTGTATTGTGGTGAGCCTTAAACCCATTTTAATAACTTTTCCTTTTTTATTAGATACTTCTATAATATCTCCAACTCTGAAACTTTTATCTGCAATTACAAACATTCCTGAAATGAAATTTGCTATTATATCTCTGGCAGCAAACCCAACAGCAATACCTACAATCCCAAAGCTTAAAGCAATTGCAGTTATGTCTATCCCTAATTGTTTAAGAATCACTGTTATGACAATTGCAATAATTGTATATTTAATAATCTCCCTGAGGACTTGAATTAGTGTTACATCTACATCCAGCCGGGTTCCTGTTTTTTTAAGGAAATATGTAAACCATCTAATTATTATAAAACCCACTATTAGTGTTATTGCAATTACAATAATATCATAAATCTCTATACTTGATAGAAATGAGTCTATTGTCATTATTTATTATCCTGTTATTTTTCTGATATTATTTCTGCCATCAGTTAAATATTTTAGTTAAAGAAATGAAACTGGTCATTAATATTCAATCCATACTTCGTTTAACCTCAACATGCATGAAGTCTTCTGCAACCTCAGAATTTTTAAAAATCTCTTTTGCTTCAGCTTCAAGCGAATTTGACTTCTTATATCTTGTACTTATATGTGTTAAGAATAATTTTTTAACATTAGCTTTCTTTGCAATTTGTGCGGCCTGTTTAGATGTGGAATGACCTGTTTCGTAAGATTTATCCTCATAAGTACCTTCAAATGTCGATTCATGTATTAAAATATCTGCACCTTCTGCAAATTTCACCATCTGCTCAGTTGGACTTGTATCACCAGAATAAACAATTATTCTACCTTTTCTTTCTTCTCCAAGGACCTGATGAGGCATAATTGTTCTATTTTCCACATCTACAGGTATTCCTTGCTGTAGTTTTCCAAAATCAGGGCCTGGCTTAACACCAAGTGATAAAGCTTTTTCTTTAATAAATTTCGGTCTTCTTTTTTCCTCAATTTTATAGGCAAAGTTTAAAACACTGTGTTTCATAGGGCAGCAGCTTATCTTATAATTTTCTTCTTCTAAAATGGTTCCTTCACTAATTTCATGCATATATATCTCAAATGTTAAGGAATAATATCCAAAGTTTCTCACATTGTTAATAAGTGGAATAAGCCCTTTAGGGCCAAATATGTGTAACGGTTCCTTCCTTCCCCTAAAAGCCATTGATTGAATTATCCCTGGAAGTCCGAGTATGTGATCTCCATGAAAATGAGTTAAAAATATTTTGGTGATTTTCATGGGGCTTATTTTACTTTTTGACATTTGAAGCTGAGTACCTTCACCACAGTCCAGCAGCATAATTTCTCCAAATGCCTTTAAGGCTATTGCGGAGTGACTTCTATGACTTGTAGGAATTGCTGATGATGTGCCCAAAAATATAAGTTCCATGATCTTACCTTCAAAATAAATTTTAGATTACTTAATTTTAAAAATTGATTAAAGCATGACTTTACAGTTAATATTTATATCTTTTATCTTATATATCTAAATAGGGATAAATATGAGGGATATTTTAAAGAAAATGGTCTATGAGGATATTGGTTTTGAAGATATAACCACCAATGCACTTATTGAAAAAGGCATAGAAGCCAGAGGGAAAATAATAGCCAAAGAAGATGGCATTATTTCAGGTATTGATGTTGTGAAAATCTTACTCGATGAATTTAACATTAAAGGGTCATTTAAAAAGGAAAATGGAGATAATATAACAAATGGCGATATAATCATGGAAATTACTGGAGAAGCCAGGTTAATATTAAGTTTAGAACGTACTATTCTCAATTTTCTTATGAAAATGAGTGGCATCGCAACATTAACGTTTAAAACCGTTGAAAAATTACGTGAGATCAATGAAAACCTAATATTAGCCTGCACACGTAAAACAACCCCCGGATTACAGTTTTTTGAGAAAAGTGCAGTTAAAGATGGTGGAGGAGATACACATCGATTCAGACTGGATGATTGTGTCTTGATAAAAGATAATCACATTGCAATTGTAGGTAATGTTAAGGAAGCATTGATAAAAGCCAGAAAAAACGTTAGTTTTACCAAAAAAATCGAAATAGAAGTTGAAAACCTAAATGATGCGGTATACGCAGCCCAAAATGGTGCAGATATTATAATGCTTGACAATATGAAGCCTGTTGAAGTAAAAAAAGTTTTATCTTCCCTTGAATCAAAAAATTTAAGAAAAAATGTTTTAATTGAGGCTTCAGGAGGAATAACTCCAGATAATATTGTAGAATATGCTAAAACAACTGTTGATATTATTTCTACCGGTTATATTACCCATTCTGCAAAGTCACTTGATATGAGCTTGGAAATAATTATAGAATAGAATATCAAATAAAAATAATTGATCTTTTATATTTTTATTTTATCACATCTTATTTTAGAGATAATTATAATTCAAGGTGTATATAATTTAAATGCACTTATTGAATTCTTCAAAAGAAGAGCATTATTTAACATTAGATTTATAAGTGTCAATGTTTAAAATGAAACTATATGCCATAATCTTTTACATACAGCATTCTCAATTATTATTATTTGGGTTGAGAACAAATATTACAAATTAAGAATTTGCTAGTGAAGTGAAGCTTCCTATGGCTTTCGAAAATTGTAGTTTTGATAGTTCCTGAACCCCAAAATAGAAAATCTTTTGGAGTTATCAAAATTCAGAATGAATTTTGAAACACTCAAAATCAAGATTTTGATGTTTCAAATGCAGAGCATTTGATAACCCCCATTATTGAAACTTGCAAAACTTTGTTTTGCGTCCAAACAAATCTAAGCCAACAAAAACTTTGTTTTTGTGGCGTGAAAATCAAAGATTTTCACAGATTTTTTGAGGAATAATTGGAGGATTTAAATGAACAATGAAGAAATAAATGAAAATGAAGAAGTAGAATCTCAAGAAGAAGCTGAAGAATTACCATTTGCAAAAGCTGAGGTTGTAAGGCTAATGAAACAAAATTTAGACAGCGACAAAATGATCAGAGAACGAGTAAAGGTCGAAATGAACAAATTCCTTGGAGAAGTCCTGGAAAAGGTCTGCAAGCAATTAAATGAGTATCCTTATACCACAATAGAATATGAAATGCTTAAAGAATCTATATATCCCTATAAGAATGTTGAAAGGATAAATGAAGAAAAAGAAAGGATATTAAAGCATTTAGATGCTATTAAAGCTGATTGTGATGCATTAAGCCTTGATGTCAGAAGAACATTGAAATTAAAAGATGTTGAAGATACATTATATTAATATCAAATATCTTCATTTTTTTCTGGTAGATTTAAGGTAAAGACGACCGTATCTAACGGCAATATAAATTATAATTAAAATTAAGCCCAGAATAAGGGCTAATATGCCTGTAGTCATTAAAAAACCTGTTTAGCTATATTTCACAATTATTTTTCATATGTAATAAAACCTGTTTTTAGACTCCTTATTTCATCCTGTGTTAATTCTCTTTTAGATGCATCATCATGAATAATTATGCTGTGCCCAAAGGGATCTTCAATTATTATTTCAATTTCCAGTTCCCCTTTTTTAATTTTTTCTAAATTTTCCAATATTTTCAGAGCATTGTTTTTGGATTCTTCATCCTCTACAAAGTTTAATGTTGTTTTAACAGCATCTTCAAACCTAATTATTATTCCCTCAATATTTGATACATATCCCTGTGATTTAGGCCCGGGTTCTACTTTCAATCCTAATTCGGGTATGCTAACAGTTGCAGATTGAGATCTTACAACTCGAGCATTTAAATTATCCTTATTTATCCAGAGAGAATATCTTACAGGGTCTTTTTGCTCAAGGCATATCATATCTGAATGTTTATATCCACATTTAAAACAGTGGACTGTTGATTCTAATACTTCACCGAAATAGGGTATCTTTTCATTTTTAGATTTGAATTCCATAGATCCTTTTGATTGGCAAACTGGACAATCTCCTTTCATCTCTGTCAACTTAAATTACTCCTTTATTTTTAAAATAGATTATTTAATAGGAAAATAAAATTTACTTAAAAAATTAATTGTTTATTATTAATCTTGTTTTTTAACTACAAAACCTTTTTTATCCAGTTCATCGATGATAAGTTTAAGACTTTCATCATCAGGAGCGCATAACTTATGGCTGTGAATATTGTTAGATAATTCATAGAGTCTTTCAAGATCGTTTTTTCGTTCTGGATTGTTAGCTAAAGAGTTTAAAAATCTGTTAACTTCAGCTGGATCAGCTATATTCACTTTTCTCCTTACAGGCTCTCTAAAACCACGTAAAAAGTAAGAAATATCCTCCATTTTCCCACCATTATTTAGTATGGTTTCCATTACAGAACCAATCTCTTCTACTGAATTATTAAGAATAACAGAACTGCATATTTCTCTGATTTCAGTTAGCATTCTTTTTACAGTGCTATCAATATCCAAATTATTTAAGACACTCACATCATGTTCTTTTGCCTGCTGGACTAAAACATCGTTTATTATCCTGTTTTCCTTGAAATATTCGAGATGTTTACCACCACGTTTTATTTTCATTGCCCTTTTAACAAATCTTTCCTTGTGAATTTCTTCATCAGCAGTAAGTACAAAAAAATTGAGAGATGCATCATTTTTAAATTGCTCGGTATTTATCAGACCTGGAACAAGATGTACCCCTTCAATTACAATATCATCAAAATCTGCCACTGCTCTTTGAATTACCTTTTCAATTGCTGGAATGACAAATGATGCATGTTCCTCAAATCCTGCACTTATTAAACTTTTGCTATCTCCGTTATACCTATCTTTGTCCCTTATGGTAACATATGCATCAAAAGAGGATTTATGGAGTGCAGGAGCATATTCTGGGCCTATTATTCCTCTGACTATTTCTCTTATAAAATCTGTTTCTATTAAATGTTTTATTCCCAGTGACTTGGCCAGTTCTGAGGCTATAGTTGATTTTCCGATGCCCGAAGCACTTCCAATCAAAATAACATAAGGTTTTCTCAATATTATCACCAATACAGAAGAATATCAATTAATTTAACTTAAACTAATTGATATCCCGTATTATCATTGTACATATTTGTAGGATAATATATAAAAATTTTTTATGTTAGGAAATCAACTACACGTTCTGCACTTCTTCTCATTTCTATTCTGATTAAACCGAGATTTATATCGATATCAGTAATAACAACCAGAATACCTTCACCAGCATCAATCATTAGAGTTTTACCTTTATCCCCTTCAATCATAACCTGTTGGAGTGGTTCATGTTTCATTTCCTCAGCTGATCTCTCTGCTGTACCAAAAACCGCTGACGCCATTGCAGCAACAAGTTCTGAATCAATATCCCCCGGAACTTCAGCTTCAATAATAAGACCGTCTTTTCCAACCACAAGAGACCCATTTACACCATTGATTCTTCCCAAATCTTTAAGTATTCTCTCTATCATACTATGCCTCCACTTATTGATATTAAAGTGCTCAAGAATATATCTTAAAGTATATATCTTGGTTTAACCTTTATTAAATAAATAGGTAATGTAAGTTCTCAATTTATCTTACTGAGTACTAATGGAGTGATTATTTGTATGATGTAACTTCTGTAAAAGAACTTCAAACGCTTAACCCTTTTATTATCGTTGGATGCGGTGGCGGAGGCGAAAAGTTCGCTAATTTTGAAGGAATAGAAGCTATTGGTTTTGTTGATGATAATCCTAAAAAACAAGGCATGGAATTTTGTAATAATGTGATATCCGCAAGTTTAAGAGAAGTAATAAAAAGTACTGATGCTAAAAGTGTTGCAATAATGCTTCCAATCGGAGCAGAGGGCAGTGCACTTAAATATGCTGTAGAAGCTATCGACAACAACAAGAATGTAATTACATCCTTTAGATCTCTATCTCTACAGGAAAACAAAGCACTTGTAACATTTGCTAAATCTAAAAACGTAGTTATAAAGGAAATAAGTCCCCGTTTAGATGTAATTAAAAACATTTTTGGATTGACCCCACCAAAGTGTACTGAAATCCTGCCCAAAATTAATTATAAACCCAAAGCTCCCGTTGTTTTTGTTGGGGGAACCTCTCAGGAATGCGGTAAACGTACTACAACAAGGACATTAGGAGAAATGGCTCAAAGAAAAGGTTTGAATGCAGCAGTAATCTCAACTGATGAAATGGGAATAGAAGGCCCGGTAGATATGAATTTTAGAGCAGGAAGTCTTTCTGTTATGGATGTAGCAGCTGCAATTATTGGTGCAATTAAAAAATTGGAAGAAGAAAAAAATCCAGATATTATTTTCGTTGAAGGTCAATCCAGCCTTACTGAAAAGGGAAATCCCCATCCAAGAGGTCTATCTGCCGCAATACTCATAGGCTCAATGCCTGATGCTACTGTAGTTTGTCACAGACCTAATCATCCTTTTAGAGAACCTCGAGGGATAAAACATGAAATCAAGGCAATAGAATCAGTAGAACCAACCAAAGTTGTTGGTATTTCATTAAATATGAGAAATGTAAAGAACAAAAATGATATATTGAAGTTTGAGGAAAAATACAAAATACCAGCAGTAGACATTAAAAATGGAGGAGCATCAAGATTACTGGATGCAATTATCCACCATGTTGGATTGGTTAAATAGCGATTATTAGCAGGTGAATTACTCAAAAACTACAGAGGAATTTAGATGAAAGACGTCATGGATTATATTAAGAAAAACTTGGGATTAGAGAGCGATACAGTAGAGGAAGAAGAAAAAGAAACAATAATTGTTCCTGAACATTCTTTTTATGAAATAATCCTGATGAAGGCTCAGGGCATTCATGATATAGATGATGCTTTGAATCAAATTACTGAAGAAAAAAACCCTATAATAATAGATATGGGCTACATAGACAATAATCCAGACGAATTCAAGATGGTTGGTGAAAAATTAAAGAATTTTAGGGAAACTGTAGGGGGAGAAGCAATATTACTGTGTAAAAGCGGTAAAAATGTGGTTATAATAACACCTCCAGAGATTAAACTTGTAAGAAAATAAATTTAATTTCATAAAAATGAAAAATGATAATATACAGTTTAACAATAATATAATTCAAATTACCAATAGATTAGAGGAATAAAAAATGGAGTTACCAATTACCAGGCCTTCTATGATGTCTTATGCCGATCAACTAGACTTTAATGAGCTTTTAGGAAAATTAAAATCAGATAGATGTAACGGATTTATAAGAGTAACTTCAGGATCTCTAGAAGGTCATATTCTTTTCAAAGAAGGAAATCAAGTGGCTGCATCTTGTGATAAACATTCAAAGATTGAAGCTATTGAAAAAATTAAATCCATCACTGCTGATGCTAATGCATTGATTGAAGTATTTGATTTGAAAGAATCCCAATTAGATTATCTTATGAAAGTTAATAAGGCATATTTAATTAATTTAAGTTCAAAAGCAGATAATATAAGGGAAGAAATCATAAAATCAGAATATCCAAAAACAAGAGTTGAAACCGAGACTATTAAACTTGAAGATGAACCAGAAATTAAACCAAAAGAGGTAAATACATCTAATGATCCTTCTGAAACTGCAATAAAGGAGATTGAACCTGCGCCAGAGATTAACAATAAAGAAATTATTAAAGAAGAACCAGCGAAATCTGAAATCGAAACTCCTGTCCAGGCCAAAATAAATGAAGGAAACTCAGAAATCAGTGCTTCTAAAAATATTACTAAAGAAGAACACATTAAAACTGATGTTGATGTAGAAAGTGGTGTTGAAGAACCTTTAATAACAGATACATATATTAATAATCCTTCTCTGGAAAAAAAGGAAATTAATGTTGTAGAAGATAATTTAACCGACGAAAAGCCACTATCTGAAGAAATCGAATTCGAAAAATCAGCTAATGACACAGAAAACATGGATAGAAGTGAAATTATGAAAAAATACGGTCTTAAAGATGTGCATGAAGAAGAGGTTGAGACACTTTTAGAATCTTATAAAGGAGGATCTTTAAGCGCTGATGACGTTGAAAAAGTAGAATTAACTCTTATGAATAAAATTAAAAAATCAATACTTGGTATTCCTAAAATAAAAGGAGCTGAAGTGATTGTATTTTTAGATAACAGTAATGAACTTTTAGGAACCATTAATATCATTTCTGAATATGAATCAAAAGGTTTATTGTCAAGAATCATGGGTGATTCTAAAGATATTGAAAATTTAACTATTCAAATAATAAATATCACCCAAATCGAAATAAGAAAGAGTTTTAGAGGATATCCAGAGATTGTAGATAATTTCGAAATAAATGTGGAGTTTAGCTAGGAGGTATAGAATGACAAGAGTAATAACTGTCGCCTCAGGTAAAGGTGGAGTTGGAAAAACAACAATAACTGCAAATTTAGGAGTGTCTTTATCAACATACGGAGAAGAAACCATAGTACTGGATGCTGATGTTGCAATGGCTAATTTAGAGCTTATTTTAGGTATGGAAGGAAAATCCGTAACATTACATGACGTACTGTCAGGAGAAGCTTCAGTTGAAGATGCTATATATGAAGGACCTGGTGGAGTAAAAGTAATTCCTGCAGGTATTTCACTTGAAGGACTGCGTAAAATAAGGCTAGATAGATTAGAAGGAGTTTTAGAAAGTATTGTCCGAGATGCAGATATACTTTTAATAGATGCACCTGCAGGGTTAGAAAAGGACGCATTAGCAGCTATTGCTGCTGCACAGGAAATGATTCTTGTTACAACCCCTGAAGTTCCATCTATAAGTGATGCTTTAAAAACTAAGATAATTGCAAATAAACTGGGTGTAGATATAATCGGAGTTGTTGTTAACAGAGAACAGCATGACAAGACATTCTTAACTGTTAAAGAAATTGAAACCATTTTGGAAGTACCTGTTATTGCTGTTGTTCCTGATGACCCTGAAGTAAGCAGGGCTGCTGCGTTTGGTGAACCTCTGGTAATTAAGAATCCAAAATCTCCTACAAGTAACGCTATAATGCAATTAGGTGCAGATCTTATTGGAGAGGAATATCATCCAATTGAACCCGATAAAAAAAGCGTTATCTCCAAATTGGTCGAAGGTTTACTTGGAAGAAGATGATAACTCCTTATTATTTATAATGGTTAATGGTGGAAATGTCAAAATTTATAGTTATCGCTTCAGGGAAAGGAGGTGTAGGTAGAACTACCCTAACTTTTAATCTAGGAGTTGGAATGTCCTTATTCGGTAAAAATGTTGTAATGCTTGATTTAGATTTAGTAATGGCAAACTTAGATGTTATTACGGGACTTCTAAATCCTGATGTGACATTACACGATGTTCTTGCAAGAAATAAATCCATAGAAGAATGTGTCTATGAAATAGAGCACGGGATAAGAGTTATACCTACAGGAATTCATTTTGAAACATTGAGACATATCAATCCAAAATATATATCCTGGGATAAAATACTGGAAGAAATTGGTGATTATGGAGATATTTTCCTTATGGACATGCCTGCAGGGATTAATTCAAATATCTTTGAAGGGCTTCCTGAAAGTGCAGAAATGATTATAGTCACAAATTCAACAATGACATCGGTTGCTGATGCTCTTAAAATTAGAATTCTTGCCAATGAATTAAATCTCAATATTATTGGGTTTGTATTGAATATGTGGTACGAAGACGGATTTTTACTATCAGCAAAGGAAATAGAGTCAATACTTGAAATTCCAATGATTGGTATAATCCCATATGACCGTGAAATTGATAGATCAATGGCCCTTGGAAAATCTGTAGTAGAGGTCAATCCCTCATCCCCTACAAGTAATGCAATAATGCTTCTTACCGCACATCTACTTGGAGAAACATATAAACCTATAGAACCAGATAAAGAGGGCATAATCCAAAGATTACGAAAATTTATTGGCATATTACCTGAATAATTTTTAATTTCTTTTCAAAAAAACTTTAATTAATTAATAAACAGAGTTTTAAAATAAATCCTTTTTTTCAAATTTTCAGAAGATGGTGATTCTTTGCAGGAGGAGATTGTAGGTCTTGGAGCATGTAATATTGACTTCATTAAGAAAGTATCACGATTTGCCGGGCCAGATGATGAAGTAGATGTTAAAAAACTTTTTTTATCTATTGGTGGTTCTGCTTCTAATTTCACAGTAGGAATATCCAGGTTAAATGTTAATGCAGGTATTATATCAAGGATTGGTGATGATTATTTTGGCCAGTTAGCTGAAGAAGAGTTCAAAAAAGAGGGAGTTAATACAAAACGACTTTGTAAGGTAGATGAAAAGACAGGGATGACTTTTATTGCTGTTGAACCAAATGGAGAACGTTCCATGTATGCATTTATTGGTGCAAATAAGAAGTTTCATCTGCATAAAGAAGATATAGAATACATTAAAAATTCTAAAATTCTGCATGTTACTCAGATGTACAAAAAAGTGGTTAATGAGGCAGCTAAACATGCTAACTTCTTATCCTTTAGTCCTGGCGCAATTCTTTCATCATTTAAGACCCAAAAACTCCAAAAAATAATTAAACGGACGGATATTTTATTTTTAAATAAAAAAGAAGTTGATATTTTAACTGGAATGGACATAGATGAAGGGGCCTCTTTACTTCTTGATTTAGGGGCAAAAATGGTTATTGTAACCTGTGGAGAAAATGGGGCTAATTTATATAATCAACATGGAACAATTCATTCACAAGCAAGGAAAGTCAAAGTACATGATACAACTGGTGCTGGTGATTCCTTTGCAGCGGGATTTATTGCAGCATATATTAAAAGAAAAAAGTTAAAAGAGTGTCTTGATTTTGCTAATATTGTGGCTTCTCATTGTGTTCAAAAATTTGGTGCTTTAAATACGCCCCTAATGTCTGAAATAGACCATGAACTTTAATAGTTTAAATTTAAATATTTAAAACTAATTCCCACAACCAATCATATTTATGGGGTTTAATAAGAAAATAAAGATTTTTAACATTTTGAATTAAATTATACATATCTTTATCCCTGTAAAATCCCATTTCAGGCACTTCTACAGGCTTAATATGACGTATTTCTGGAATTTCCCCATAGTTTTTATTTTGAATTATTCTTTTATTCCTTAATTCAAAATAAGCAGCGCCACCATACTTTTTATAAGGCCCATAAATTGATGAAAAATCATTAAATACCCAGTTTGCCATTTTTAGTTCCTTATTAGAAGGATTTATAGTTACATGACCATAATTAGGTGGAATAATTACTTTATCTCCTTCTTTTGCCTCAATAAAAATACAATCGGTGATTACTCCCTTTTCAAGTTTTTGCAGAATATAGTGTGCTTCTCCGTCTAAAACTTCGTAAACCTCAGGATAAGTATATTCAGTTCCTTTTATTAAAGGATGATAATGACCTGCAGTCTTAACAAATTCCTCACCCATATTATAAGGGGGTATTGTTGTAATATCATAGCGAAGGCCATTTTTAACTATTATGTCTCTATCTTCACTGCATTTTGCAAGATTCCTGTACATATAATAAAGATCTCTATCATGCATGGTTTTAAACCATTGCAAATCATAAATCACATCTTTCATATCTTTGATTTTTCGGATATTAGGAAAAATTTTTTCTCCACCAAACTCTAGAATTACATCTGTATTCATATATTGCTCCCTTATCATATTATTATATTTAGTAAAAGTATTATTAAAAATTTGTTTTTCGTGTTATTATTTAAAGAATTAATTACCCATGAAAAACTCTAAAGCATTATCATTAGAAACTTTTTTAATAGTTTCATCTTCAAATCCAGCTAATTTCATTTTATGTACAGTTTTAGGAACAGATAAAGGATCAGATGGTGAAGAACTAATATCACTATCTAAAAAAATTCCTTCGATACCATATTCTTCTAATAAAAGTATAGCTTCATCTGGAGTCATTTTCTTAGGTTGTACTGTAATTCCTATCTTTGTTCCAAGTTCAATTACATCTTCAATTACAGTACTATCTACATGATCTATTACAACCTTATCAGGACTTATATTTTCTTCAATAATATTTAATGAAACCTCTGCGACTTCTTTTTTATTCTTACGGGGAGTATGGACTATTACAGGCATATTAACGTTTTCAGCAAGGATTAATTGTCTTTTAAATATGTCTATTTGAGTTCCAGAAATCGTTTCAAGCCCAATTTCTCCAATGGCCACCACATTATCATCCTGAATTAAAGCAGATAATTTTCCCAGAGCAACTTCAAAATCCTTTGAAATACTTCGAGGATGGATGCCAATTGCAGCATATAACTTCAATCCATTCTCTGCAGCTCTTTCAACATCATTATTTAGAATCCTATGCCAGTGATCCAAAACAACATCAGCTGATGTCATACGGAGAGGATCATGTGCGCAGGTGATTGCAGTTTCTATTCCAGCAATTGCCATATTCTCAAAATCTTCATAAGGTCTTGTATCAGCATGTATATGGGAATCAATCATGTTTTACACCTTTTAAGCTTTTCAATTCTCTTTTACCCATTATGAGATCAAAGATAAATTAATTTTTAAGCAGTATTTAACTTTTTTTATATTCTTATTTATAAATATTTAAATGTTTATTACTTATTAGAAGTTTAATTTAATGATACTGATTTTATTTATACAATATTTGTAATATATCCATTATTCTCGGATTATAAATAGATACAATTGATTTAACTAAATTAATTATAATTTTAAAAAATTATTATATGTTTATTAATTTTTTAGTATAGAATTTTAATATATAATTAAAAAAGAAGGTTATAATAAATTATTAAATTTTTTTCAAATTTAATAGAAGTATTTTTAAGTAATTAGTAAGTTTAATAAAACATATATCATTATAATAATATTATAGTACTTAAATATACTATAAGATGATTAATATAAATTAATATATAAATAAATCCAATGAAAAACCCAAAATTTGATTAAGGTGGATTCAATGGAGACAAAAAATATTTTAAAAATTTATGATAACGTAAAAACAGATTTTAAATTCATTACAAGTTCTAGCATACGAAAGAAAATTATATTAAGCTTAAATGAGTCTCCACAAGAACTGAATGAACTTAAAAAGAATCTCAATCTTAAATCTTCACCAATTTTACGCGAAATTAAGTCGCTTCAAAATCAGAATTTTATTTTCAAAAAGGACAACCAATATTTTCTATCTCCTCTTGGAAAAATAATCTCATTAAAATCAAAAAGCCTTATAAATACACTCGCGGCAAAAAATAAAAAAATATGGTTAAATCATGATATAAGCAGTATCCCTCCAGAATTCATAAGAAAAATAGAATGTTTAAGCGATTCATTTGTTATAGAATCAACTTTAACAAATGTTATAAAACCCCATACAAACTATAGAAAGATGATTTCTGATGTAAGTGACATAAAAGCCGTTTCTCCAATTTATGATTATTCATATGTTGATTTATATCTTAAATCCCTGCAGAATAATGCTAAAATTGATCTTATTGTAACAGATCCCATATCAAAGAAAATAAAGGAAATATCCAGGCAAAAAGAAATTGAAAAAATAATTTCATCATCTAAAAACCTCAGATTATGGAAAACTAATGCAGAATTGAAAATAGCATTTACTGTAACAGAAAAATTTTTTTCAATGGGCCTTTTTTTAGAGGGAGGAACATATGATCCTACCATTAACTTAGTTAGTAAAAATAAAAAAGCAATTAACTGGGGTAGCCAATTATTTGATTATTATCTTAAAAGTTCAGAAAAAATAACCATATAATTTGTTTTTAATCATTAAATTATTAAAACTGAGGAATTTGTGATAAATAGAAGAAAAAATATTCTATAAGATAAATAAATTCATATTCCAGAGTAGGTGATTAAATGAATACGGAAAATCTTCTTAATCTATATGAAGAGGTGAGTGATGAATTAAAATTCCATGGGATATCCAGTACCCGTACAAAGATCATGATTAGCCTTAATGAAGAAGCGAAAAAAACAAGAGATTTAAGAGAAGAATTAGGACTGACATCATCAACTATTCTTCATGGCATTAGCGAACTTGAAAGACAGAGTCTTGTCTTTAGAAGAGGAGATAAATTTCTATTATCCCAGACAGGGCAAATCTTAGCTCCAAAAATTATAGACATGATCAATACACTGGGTGTAATTAAAGAATATGAAAAATTCTGGTTAAATCATGAAATTAGAGATATACCCAATGATTTGATTATGCAGATTGGAAACTTAAATAACTCTTTATTAATTGAAGCAGAGCCAACCAATATTGTAAAACCACTTAGAGAATTCATTGGATATTTATTGAAATCCAAAAATATTAGAGCTTTATCACCAGTTTGCCATAAAGATTTTGTTGAATCAATGAGAATCATGGTCGATAAAGATGTTAAAATAGAACTAATATTAACTGAAAGAATTATAGATAAGATAATTAAATCAAATGATTTAAGCATTATAAGCATCGTTGTGAAAATGGTTAAAAATAAAAATCACAAATTATGGGTCCTAAAAGAAGATACCACTATTAGTTTTACAGCTGCAGATACATTCCTATCATTAAGTTTATTTTCTGAGAAAGGAGGATTTGACCCTACTAAAGTGTTAATTAGTACTGATAAAGATGCTATCGATTGGGGAAATACACTATTTGAATATTACGTTAAAAAAGCTGAAAAATTCAAATTAAAAAGCATATTAAAGGACAGTATACAGTCCAAATCCAAAATTTAAAGAATATTTGATAAAATATTAGATAAATTACATAGAATCAAGAGTAATTTAAGAAAAATATTTATTTATTTTGGTATTATATATTAAAATAAAGGAGATGTTAATTTGGATGTAGAAGAAATGGCTAAAAAAGCAAAATTAAAAGATCTTAAAGAAATTGCCAAAAAACATGATATTAAACTCGGACGGTGCCCAACAAAGTTAGATATAGCTAAAAAGATTCCAAAAGATGAGCTGGAAGCTTTAGTTTCAAAATAAAAAATTAATTTTTTTTTGTCTTTTAACTTTCTTACTGAACTAATTAAAAAAATAAAAGTAAGGCCAGATATTAATTTATATCATCAAATTCAAGCCTTGATTTTAGTAAATCGTTTATTATTTCAGCTATGTCCGAAATTAAAACTCTTTTCTGTTTTAAATTATCCCTATTCCTTATAGTGACCTTACTATCTTCAAGAGAATCATGATCAACAGTAATAGCATAAGGAACGCCAATTTCGTCAGAACGTGCGTATCTTCTTCCAATCGTTCCTGAAGCATCAAACTCAGCGATGAATCCTTCTTCTCTTAAATTGTTCTTAATTTCAACAGCTATTTGTCTTAATTCTTCTTTATTTAAAAGAGGGAAAACGCTTACCTCAACAGGGGCTATGTCTTTAGGTAATTTAAAATATTCACGTTCATTCTCTTTATCTTCTGTAAATGTATGTAAAAGCACTGAAAACACTATTCTGTCAAGACCATAAGAAGGCTCGATAACATGAGGAAATATCTTTTCTCCCCTTACAGTTTCTTCAATTTCTTCAAAATTGACATGTTCTGGCAATAATTCGAAATTCTTATCTTCAATTTGAAGCTCGAATACGTTATCATTTTCTATAGATTGCTTAACTTTTTCAGCATCTATATTTTCAAGCGCTTTAAGTATTTTAGGGGCATCGCCTTTAAATGAAGGCCCAAATTTGCTCATATCAGGTTTTACTGCTAATTTTTTAATCTGTTTAGGTTCATCGTATTCAATAAAGACGCGGAGATCCTCACTACTGTGTTCAGTGTGTGATTTAAGGTCAAAGTCAGTTCTATCTGCAATACCAATAATTTCGACCCAACCGTATCTCTCGGTGTATACTTCTACATCCCAGCAATCAATAGCATAATGGGCCATTTCGGTTGGAAGGTGTTGTCTGAACCTTATAACTTCATCAGGAATTCCTAGCTCTCTTAAAAACTTCTGTGCGAGGTATAACTGGTAAATAAGTATTTGACTAGAAACTATTCCCTTATTCAGCGCATCTTCAACAGAAATTTCTATTGATTCCCCTTCGGAAGCCTGAATTTCTGCGGGGTAAAGTTTTAGCATTTTATCCTTAATTTCTCCGAATTTTTCGTGGGTTTTATCCGCTGGATTAACAAAAATCTCTGCTTCAGCCTGAGTAAACTCTCGAAGCCTTATAACACCCTGTCTTGGGGAAATTTCATTTCTATATGCTTTTCCAACCTGTACAACACCAAATGGTAATTTACCCCTGTAGAATCTTAATAATCTTTTAAAGGGTATAAAAATACCTTGTGCTGTTTCAGGACGCATGTAACCTGTTTTTTTACCTTTTGCACCTATTAATGTCTGAAACATCAAATTATAGTTCCATACTCTGGTTAAATGGTTACCGCATTTAGGACATAATATTTTTTCTTCAGAAATTATTTGAGTGAGTTCTTCATTACTAAGCCCTTCCACATCACGGTTAATAATTTCTTCAATTATATGATCTGCTCTGTAAACTTCTAAACACTCTTTACATTCTGTCATTGGATCAGTAAAATGATCAACATGTCCTGATGCTTTAAGAGCCTCTTCAGGCATGACTGTTGGAGATTCTATCTCATAAAAGCCTTCCCTTATAACGTAATATTCTCTCCATTTTTGGATAATTGAATTTTTTAGTATAGCTCCAAGCGGGCCGTAATCATAAAATCCTGCAACACCTGCGTATATTTCAAATGAAGACCAGAGAAAACCTCTCTTTTTTGCAACATTCATTACTTTGTCATGTTTCATTTTTATCATCTCTTCAGCTTAATAGTAAAAATACGGTTAAATTGTTAATCAAATTTAGTTAAATACATCAATAATCAAAAAAATATGGTAAAAAATGATTATAATGTTTCATCAGATTTTTTTAATTTTAATTTCTTAATTAACTCATGATCATGCTTAATCCTGCTTGATTCAGGGCGTTTTTGACCCATATACTTGCTATCCCTTTCTGGATGCCCATAAGGGATTTCAGCAGGAGAAGTCATGGTTTCGAAGACTATCTGACACACTCTTTGTCCAGTATAGAGTGCAACAGGCATTTTACCAATATTTGAAATTTCTAATGTGATTTTTCCCTGAAAACCAGGATCAATGTAGCCTGCTGTAACATGCATGGTCACTCCCAGCCTTCCCATTGATGATCTGCCTTCAACTCTTGCAACAAGATTATCAGGTAATTTTATAGTTTCATAGGTTGTGGCAAGAGCAAATTCACCAGGGTGTATTATAAAAGGTTCCCCATCATCTATATAAAATGATTCCATGTAAGAATCTATGTCTGATTTATCCATTGGATCTATGCATGGTTTTCTGATTATTCTGAATCCTTTAAATTCATTACCTATCCTTAAATCAACTGATGATGGTTGTATTTGTATATCTGGATTATCAAGAGGATCAATACCAATTAATCCTTTTTCAAGATATTCTTTAATGTGTTTATCACTTAAAATCGCCATCTCTTGCCCTCTTTTTCGTTTATTTCTTCTTTAATTTCAATTTGTGATGTATCCTCTATGATATTGGGAATTCCACAGCTATTTCCCACGCCAACTACAAGAATATTAGTGTCCTTTTTTGAATTTAAAATTGATCCTTTAACCACCTGAAGTGCTTCCTTTCCAGCATCTGCTATTTTCTGATTCATGTTACTTATAGCTTCCTCTGGGCTCATTTTCACAATTACGGCATCGATATCAAGGTCTTTTTTTAGTATTTCTTCCTCAATAGTCCATTTATCTACCCCAATACCACCAATAACAACACCAATACCCTGTGCTACCTTTCCTGTTTCTTCTCCTTCAAGTTTCACCGCAGCATCTACCGTTATTATTTTATCTATTTTTTCATTTTCTATTATTGATTTTACAACTCTGCCTACTTTCCCTATACGTGCTCCTGGACCTTTTGCACGGACTATAAAAACATTATGTTCATCATATTGCTTTTTAGCCACTATCATGTCTTCTATTTCATTAAGATATTCTGTTTTATAATCCCTCATGAGCATGCCTGCCACGAGTGGACCCAATCCATCACCAATAGGCTTCCCCTGGGAAAAAGCTTTTGTCCCTTCAAACTGTGCCCTCACTATCCTCATAATCAGTGGAAGACTCATTTGAAGCATGAACAAAATCTGTATATTCCCTGTTTTTTTTGCAAGCTCTAAATTATGTCTTACCTGTTTTGCGACGCTGTTAATTCCAAGGGTGGCCTTTAATGTCATTATTAAATTTGATTTTGTATTTTCATCAGCTAGAGGAGCTATTTTTTTTACCATCTGCTTAAATCTATCTTCACTGAGGTCTAAAAGTTTTTCAAATTTCTGCAAAACACCATTCGGGTCAAGATCTACAGGTGGAATTATGAAAAATTCCATAAAGTCTTCAATAGTACCAGAAGGGTCAAGAACCGGCTTTCCTTTTTCTTTAGACATTTCTATAAGGATTTTCTTTGATTCAATGACCATATTTTCAAGCTCAAAAACCCTTTTATTAACTCCTGATACTAATCGTATCCTCAATATCGTGGGCAGAAGAAAAATTAGCAAAATAAATGCCAGTATTCCAATTATTTCAAATCCACTAAGACCAAATAACATCTTGCATCCTCAATTAACCTAAATAATGATTAATCCTCTAATTTAAGCCTTATTCTTCTTAAAGTCCCTATTAAAGTGTGAGCTTCCCTTCCGGCAATAAATGCTCTTCCAATTATTCTTCTAAAAACTGTAGAAGATGTTTTAATTTTATGTTCAGGGTATCCTGTAAATTTGATTAAATTATCCATTTCCTTAATTAAAAGTTCTTTTTCTGATTTAGAAGCCTCTTCAAGTTCTTCTCTTGGATATTTCCTTTCTCTTTTAAATAGTTCGTAGAGAATAATTGCGGCTGCATGAGATATGTTTAATACAGGGTAAGATTCATCTGTAGGGATGGTTACAATAATGTCACACAATGCAACTTCCTCATTTGAAAGACCATTTCCTTCCCTTCCAAAAATTATGGCGATATTTCCAGTAATATTTAATGATTCTGAAAGTTGCTCTGGTGTAATAGCTATTCTTGATACATTGTAGCTTCCACCAGCCATTCTGGTTGTGCCCACAGCAAAGTCAATTTTTTCAGTTTCAATGAAATCTTCGAGGGTTTTATACTCTTTATGGTTCCATATTATCTCTTTTGCATGCATGGCATGGTAATATGCTTCATTTTCTAATTCGCATGGGTTTATTAGCACTAAATCCTTGAAACCAAAGTTTTTCATAGTTCTTGCAAGAAAACCTATGTTTCCTGGAGATTCAGGCTCAACAAAAACTATATAAATCATTTTATCTCTCAAAAACTTAAATTAAATCTATTTATTTTTCATAGGCCATTTCAAGAAGTTGCAGAATATTTAACACAGGAATATCAAGACCTTCTTCTTTTAAAGATGCTATGATATTATTCTGGCAGAATGGACAGATAGTTATAACAGCATCAACATTGAGTTCATCAATCATTTTTGCCTTTTTCTTTCCAAGAGCTGCAGCTATTTCTGGTTTTCCAGAACGTACACCCCCACCAGCACCGCAGCATTGATCTGGTTTTTCCATTTCAACAAATTCAATTCCTTTAATCTTCCTTAAAAGTTCCCGAGGCTCTCTGGTGATTCCCTGACCCCGATTAAGATGGCATGGGTCGTGGTATGTTACTCTCATGTTTAAAGGCTTCATATCTTCTGTATTTAAATTATCTACCAGAAATTCACTTATATCCAATACATTGAATTTAACGCCATATTCAGGGTAATCATTCTTTAATGTAGCCCCACATCCAGCGCAAACAGTGATAATTGTGTCATAACCTTTAAATACTTCTCTATTTTTTTCCACAAGCTCTTCAACCAGGTCTGTCTGGCCGGTTCTAATTAATGGAGACCCGCAGCAAACCTGATCCTCTGGAACAATCACATCTATGTCATTCTTTTCCAAAACTTTGAGAAGGGCGAAGCCAATTTCAGGGTGCCTGTAATCAGTAAGACAACCAGTAAAAAATGCTACTTTAGGCTTTTTATCCCTTATTTTATCTGAGACTGCCTTAACAAACCCTTCTTCAAGTGGTTCAACTGATCTTCCTGTTTTAGCTATTAGTTCTTTCACATCTTTGTGTTGTGGAAGAGGACCCACCCCTTCACGGCATGCAATTTCCCTTAATTTTTCAATAGCCCCACCAAAGGTGTTTATCTCTTTCGGACAAACTTCCGCACACTTACCGCATGATGTACAGCAATAAAGACCTTCATCAAAACCATTTTTTGCCCGATCAGCCCTATCACGTGGATCAAAGGCGAACTTAGAGATATAACGCATGAAATAAGGTCCTGCAAATTCTTCAGCTTCTTTTATAACAGGACATGCTGATAGGCATGAGAAACACTCGATACATCCCCTCAATTTCTTAGAATCTAAATATTCTTCAGGTTTCAAGACCATAAGACATGCTTCACTATCCGGGGGCAATCCTTCTTCCCTTAAATAAAGGCCCATTTCTTTAATTTTATTTTCTATTTCGCTTCTATCCACTACGAGATCCTTTATAATATCAAAATCAAGAGGTTCGATAACTGCATCATCCTCGATTTCAGCTTTGCATGCAAGTACTACTTCTCCATTTAGCTTTAATGCACATGATCCGCACTGTCCGGCTCTACATGAACATCTATAAGCTATATTTGCATCATATTTCTGATTAATGTAATTTAACGCATCCAGTACTTTCATTTTTTCTGTTTTTCCCACATTATATGTATCGTAATATGGTTCCTCGTCTTTTTCTGGATCATACCTCAAAACTTTTACTTCTATCATTTATATCTCCGAATTGTGTTTAAAAATTTGTTTAAAATAATTTAAGGTTGTTTTACTGTATCTAAACCAGTAGAAATGTATCTATGATATTCATTATCAGTTTATAATATCTAATATTTATAATTGATTTTATCCTTTTATCAACATTTCTAATTTTACCAATAAAAAATAGTTTGCAGCTAATTGCTATTCAAGAGATTATTCCAGTTTATCTTAAATTTAGAAGGGTTTTTTTCCAATTTTTTCAATTTTCAATTTAACCATAATTAAATATTTTAAAAGTCATATTTAATAAAGAACAAATTTTTTGGTTTTCGAGGTTG